>MFNJ01000038.1 GCA_001782015.1 Candidatus Levybacteria bacterium RIFCSPHIGHO2_01_FULL_36_15 | reverse complement strand
GTTCTACTTCTGAACTACTCCCCGTTACGGCAAGTGCAGGCGGGCCGAACCGTGCGCGCTACCAACTGCGCTAATCCCCGGAAATAACGGGACTACCGACCCGTTTCGCTAAAGCTTCAGCGAGGCGAGTGAACTAGTCTCCGAATTAGTCTTTAGTTATCCACTGCGACGAATTAATTTTATAACTCTTTCTTTTAAACTGGGTTCAGGTAAAGGTGTTGCCTGAATAATTTCGATACCTTTCAGTAAAACTTCTACATTTACTTTTCCCTGAGTTTTTAAGAGTGTTGTTCGGTCAACCTGATTGGTTGACCATAGATCTCTTTTTCCGTTGGTAAACCATCCAAACCCTCCGCGCATATCTCCTGTCCACTCTGGAACAGGTGAAAATTTACCTCTATACTTTTCCGATTCCTTATCCATACTTTGGATTTTACTTTATATAATGTTAAAATACAATTGTCTTGCCGCTGTAGCTTAACGGATTGAGCAGTCCCGTCCTAAGGGAAAGACTGGGAGTTCGATTCTCCCCAGCGGCGCAGAATAATTCCGATAAAACAGGAATTTTCCGCGTAAACGCTTTAATATTCCCAACTCTCATATAACTAAAATGTAAATTAAATCGTAACGTGCTAAAATATATTGCATGAAAAATCGAACTACTCTGGTCTTGATTTCATTCCTCTTTCTTTCATTAATTGTTTATATTACCAGGGAGACACCAATAATAAACAGCTTTTCGGGTGTTGTACAAAAGGCATTTTATTATCCAAGAGCTTTCTTTTACCACGCAAAAATTGATATTCAAAATCCTTTTAATTTTGACAGAGGGAACGATCTTGAAAAAATTAAAAAAGAAAACAGCAGGCTTTTGGAAAAAATGGCGGATTATGAAAGATTAAAAAATGACAACAAAGCACTGCGCGGCCAGTTTGAAACAAGTGATTTTAAACCTCAAATATTACTGGCTGCAAACGTGATAGGATTTTCCGGAAAACCTGATTTTCCGGACAGTCTGATAATAGACAAGGGAGAGGAAGATGGTGTAAAAGAAGGTGCAGCAATAGTTTCAGGAAAAAACCTGGTTGGGAAAGTTCAAAAAGTGTCAAAATATTTTTCAAAAATAATTCTTCCGGTAAATAAAAATTTTTCCTTAGTTGGTAAGACTTCTTCAACGGGAGCGCTTGGAGTTATAAAAGGCGAGGAGGACTTTATGTTGTTTAATAACGTTCTGATAACCGAAAACCTTTCGGATTCGGATATTATCCTGACGCGTGGAGATGTCAATGATCTTGGTGTTGGGATACCTCCGGATATTATTATTGGGAAAATTTCATCTATCTATAAACAGGAAAATAAGCCTTTCCAGAATGCAAAAATTAATAATCTGGTTGACTATTCAGGGCTTCGAATCGTATTTGTCCTTAAAACTCTATAAATTTTTATGAGAATTTTAAGCTATAAAAATGTTCTCTTCTTTTTTTTACTTGTCTCCGTAGTTTTAGAATCCACTTTAATTTCTTTTCCGCTATTTCTTATACTGTCGATAATTTTATTTTTACTGGATAACAGCGTTAAGACCATGTTTTATATTTTTTTCATGTCATTGATACTTGACAGCGTTCACGCTGAAAGAGTTGGGGTAAGTGCTATTTTTATTTTTACCAGTTTTTTGTTATTAAATTTTTATAAAAAAGGGTTTGAAATTACGGATCTTAAAGCAGTTGTTTTTGTTATTTTTATATCCTCATTTTTATATTCAAAAGTTGTAGGTTATAATCCTGGTTTTATTTTTTCAATCGCTGCGGTAACATTCTTTTCTTTCATTTTTTTGAGATTTATTAGAAGAAAGATCTTTCTATGGTAAAAATCGGTCCGTCCTTTTCTGATTTTGTGATACAGGGAAAGGCAAGCAGGCGAAAAAGAATTAGCTCTTCATTGGGCAATTCCATGCGTGATTTTTTTCCCGTTTTTGTCCTTTTGACCTTATTTCTAATCATTTTTTTTAAACTTTTTTATCTTCAAGTGGTTCGAGCTGCTTATTATAAAAATCTTTCCGACGGGAACAGAATAAGGACAAAGGTTACCCGCGCTGAAAGAGGAATTATTTTTGATAGGAATGCAAAGGCTTTGGTCAGAAATCTTCCGGCTTTTAGAATTCTTGATAAGGATAAAGTTATATTTATTGACAATAAACAGGCTCTTTCTTTAATCGCGCAGGGAAAAGCTGATACGCTGGAAGCGGATGTCCAAAGGGAATATCTGTACAAAGATATTTTTTCACACGTTCTTGGGTATACAGGCCAGATTTCTCAAGATGAGCTTATGATGCCGGAATTTAAAACTTATAACCCCGGTGATTTTGTGGGAAAGACCGGCATAGAAGAAGAATATGAGCAGCTTTTAAAAGGAGAAGATGGAAAAGAACTTTATGAGATGGATGCAAAAGGGAAGACGATACGTTTTTTGGGAAAACAGGAAGCAGTTCCCGGCCGGGATATATACACTACGCTTGATTTGAATTTGCAGCTTTCCGTTTTTAACGCTTTGGAAAATATTTCCAAAGGAGCGGTTGTTGTTTCGGATCCAAATAACGGCGCGATTCTTGCAATCGTATCAAAACCTTCGTATGATCCGAATCTATTTACTCACGCGCAAAATTATACTGCCGGTTCCGAATATAAAACGATAAGCTCAGTCCTTCTGGATACCGATAACCAGCCCATGCTGGATAGGGCGATATCAGGTGTTTATCCTCCCGGCTCTACATTTAAAATTATAGTTTCCGCCGCAGCTTTGGAGTTGAAAGCCATTAATAAAGATACAAAATTTGAAGATACAGGTGTCTTGAGAGTGGGAAATTTTTCTTTTGGTAATTGGTATTACTCTTCTTACGGCAGAACGGAAGGATATCTTGATGTAATAGGGGCAATAAAAAGATCTAACGACATTTTTTTCTATAAAACTGCGGAAACAATAGGTGTAGATAAAATCGCAGGCTTTGCAAAAAAATTCGGTTTGGGAGCAAAACTTGGAATTGACGTACCGGGTGAAACAAAAGGAGTTATACCGACTACTTCATGGAAAAAAGAAATAATTGGCGACCAGTGGTATTTAGGGGATACATACCATTTTGGGATAGGACAGGGTTATCTTCTAACCACCCCTCTTCAGGTAAATTCTTGGGCATCGGTTTTTGCAAACGGCGGAACGCTTTTTAAACCTCACATTTTAAATGGAAAAGATAGAATTTTAAACAGCAATTTTATAAAGCGCGAAAATATTAATCTGATCCGGGAAGGGATGAAGCAAAGTTGCAGCACCGGCGGAGTAGCGTGGCCATTCTTCGAATTCAAAATTCAAAATTCAAAATTCAAAATTGATGGGGAGGATTATACTGAAGTCTCATCCGGAAGCGCAAAATTGGTAAAAATTCAAGTAGGATGTAAAACCGGAACGGCTGAAACTTCTGAGGACAAAGATCCTCACGCTTGGATAACTGTTTTTGCGCCTTTCAAAAAACCCGAAATTGTTGTAACAGTATTGGTAGAAAATGGAGGAGAAGGTTCAAATGTTGCTGCACCGATTGCTAAAAAAATATTAGAAGATTATTTCTCAAAAAAATAGTTTTGAATCTATTTAAATCCACTTGGAGAGAAAAGATTAAATATCTCAAACGCGTAGGGTTCGCAGATTCCTCCCGCAAGCGGTCCCTGGTTTAAAGATTTGCAGTATGTACCTAGCGGACATTTTGCATTGTAGCTCCAATCTCCCCCGCAGCTTATTTCTGAACTTGTATATTTTATATACTGCGAATACTGAAATATCAGTAGAGGAATGAAAATAAATATAAATAATACAAAAATTAAAAGTATTATTTTAGAAAGCGCGTGGTTGGGTGGAGGTGGAATTTTTTGTGGGGGCGGTGGTGTTAAGTTGGATATTGGAGTTTGATTTATCGGTTGGTTTGAGGCATCCATGTTTTTAGTATGGGATTTAATTGTAAATTTGTCAATATATTTCGATAATCTAGATTTTTAAAAACCTAAAATCTTCAATAAGTTTTTTAAGACTTTTTGTGAATCTTCAACATTTGCTTTCCCCTTTTTCAGTATATTATTGCCAAGTATCTTCATTAAGGAAAGGGCAGCGGGAGTATCTAAATCATTATCCATAAGATTGGTAAATTGTTTTAAGTATTCATTAGATTTTTCTCCCGACAAGTCGGGTTCAGAATGACTGGAAGGACCAAGATGATTTAGAGTGGTTTTTATTTGAAAGATTTCTTGTTCCGCTTCATCTAACTCTTTATAGTTAAATTCCCATGGAGTTCTGTAGTGATGCGATAATAGAACCCATCTTATGGCACTTGCAGAATATTTTTTTAGTAAATCTGAAACCATTATAAGATTTCCCAAAGATTTTGACATTTTTTCACCGTTATACATGAGCATTGCGGTATGTATCCAATATTTCACATAAGGAATTTTGTGGGTATAACTTTCTGATTGAGCAATTTCGCTTTCATGATGGGGAAATATTAAATCCCGTCCTCCACCGTGAATATCTATCTGATCACCTAAATACTGGTAGACCATGGCTGAACATTCAATATGCCATCCGGGCCGCCCTCCGGGCGAGCCTCGCCTTCCGGCGGGCCGTCCGGCTCCCCATGGACTATCCCAACTTGGTTCGTCTTCTTTCGAGTTCTGCCACAACAAAAAATCCAGCGGATCATGTTTTTTTTTATCATCAGGATTTCCGCCCCTGTCTTTCGCAATTTGCAGCATTTGATTTCTGTTTAGTTTAGACAGCTCACCATAGGCTTTAAATTTTTTAACATCAAAGTACACATTTCCCTCATTCTCATAAGCAATATTTTGCTGTATTAAAGATTTGATTATTTCAATCATCTTTGGAAGAGACTCAGTTGCCTTAACATAATATGTAGGTGGCAGTACATTTAACGCTTTCATATCTGTTGTAAATCTGTCAGTCCAATATTGTCCCAGCTCTTTCCAGTTTTTACCGACTTCCTTTGCTTTCTTAAGAATGTCATCATCAATATCCGTAACGTTTTGGGTATAGGTAACCTGGAAACCTTTAAATTTTAGGTACCTGACCAAAACGTCAAAACAGACATAAGTAAACGCGTGTCCCAAATGGGTGGTATCATAAGGCGTGATACCACAGACATACATTTTAACCTTTTTGTCTTCAACAGGTTTGAATATTTCTATTTTTCTTGATTTGGAATTATAAAGCTTCACAGGTATATTTTACAACATCCCGCAATAAAATATTGTTCTTTTTTGACATAACTCTTATAAGTAATTAGTATTTAATTATGGAAGAACGAAATTTTCAACTTGCTTTTTCTCTTGTTCCCGGAATCGGGCCTAAGAGATTCGCAGGTTTACTTAGAGTATTTGGAGACGCACGAGACGCATGGTTTGGGAAATATGAGGATTATAAAAAAGCGGGAATTGGAGACTTGACGTTTGAGAAGTTTTCAAAATTCAGAAGTTCATTTGACATTAAAGCATACCTGGAACAATTGAAGCAAAAAAAGGTTCAGTTTGTAGCAATTGCAGACAATAATTATCCTGAAAATCTAAAAAAGATTGATGAGGCGCCTCTTGTGATATTCGTAAAAGGAGACATTTTTAACATTGACGGCAAAAAATGTATTGCCGTAGTCGGTACACGAAAAATTACAAGGTACGGAGAAGAAGTAACTGCAAAATTAGTTTTGGAACTTGTATCGCAGGGCTTTATTATTGTTTCCGGTCTTGCTTTGGGTGTGGACGTACTGGCTCATAAAACCGCGATTGAAGAAAATGCAAAAACTATAGCGGTTTTGGGAAGCGGTGTTGATTGCTGTTATCCAAGAGAAAATATGTTTATTTATGAAAAAATCATAAATGGAAGTGGAGCGGTCGTGTCGCCATTTCCTCTTTCTATGCAACCATCAATAGGTACATTTCCTGCCAGAAACAAAATAATTAGCGGTCTTTCAATTGGAACGCTTGTAACAGAAGCAGGCTTTGAAAGCGGAGCGCTTATTACTGCCAATTACGCAAGGCAGCAGAAAAGGCCGGTTTTTGCAGTTCCCGGCCCAATTACCTCAAAACAATCGGAAGGAACAGCAAAACTGTTAAAAAACGGAGCAATATTTATTCAAAATTCGCAGGATATTCTAAATTATTTGGGACTAAAGACTTCAAAATCAAAAGATTATTCCGGTCTAAATTTAGATAAGGAGGAAAAACAAGTATTTAATGTGCTTAGAAGCGAATCTTTGAATATAAACGATATTTCTAAAAAAACACAAATTCAAATATCAAAATTGTCTGCAATATTAACCTCGCTTGAAATAAAAGGAATTGTGAAAAATCTGGGAGCGGGGGAATTTAGCATAAATTAATTTGGGATAGAATTAAAATAGTCAAATATTTAGAACCAAACTGGCTCTCGTAAATCCTTTGCTTTATACCAGAAGTATCCTTCAGTATCCAGATTTCCGCTTTTGAGCATATGGGTGAAAGCTGGTAAGTCGTATGGTTTTATAATCTTAGATATACTTTGCCAGACAGCGTGTCCTTCTAAAGATGAATCCAAGGGTTCCATGGAATAAATAGGATTACCGTGTCCAATCAGAATTCCCATCTCACCAGCAACAGTATCTCCAGCATAACCTC
>MFNJ01000037.1 GCA_001782015.1 Candidatus Levybacteria bacterium RIFCSPHIGHO2_01_FULL_36_15 | reverse complement strand
TTATAAAAAGTCTGAGACTCTCGTCCCGCAGGAATTACTCCAAATTTTCTTCTATCCCACGGAAGTCTTCCGATTGGAACATTAATTTCTCCTTCCGGGAGTGTAATTTTACCATGAACAAGCGCAACATATGTTTTCTCCACTCTACCCTGTTTAAACTGTTTTTGAAGGTCAAGAAAAGAAATATAATCTCTTGCGATAATCAACAAACCTGATGTTTCTTTGTCTAACCTGTGAACTATTCCAGACCTCTCCAGGAAGTCCTTAGTTTCATCGGTAATTTTTAATTTTGAATTTTTAATTTTTAATTTGTTATCCACCCAGTCCTGCAGTGTCTCAACATCTTTGGCAGTATCAGCTCTATTTACTATCAAACCGGCAGGCTTACCTATTACGGCAATATATTCGTCTTCATATATGACCTCAGGCTGTTTATAGTCCATATTTATTTTTTGAAAAGAAGATTCTTGCTTCTTGCAACAAGAATAATAACCGAAAATAAAATCCAGAAAGCGCTCAAAGTTTGTGAAAAAGAAAAACGCCAAAGAACTATTCCATGCGCATTAAAAAACCCAAACACAAGATTAAAAATAGAAAATAGTATAAGAATATACAAAAAAATATTTCCATCTTTTAAAGAATATTTTTTATGGAAATTTAAAAAAATTATGAACATTGCTATAAGCAGTAACGGTATTACGAATTTGAGCGGCACAAAAAAATCGGAAAAAGGTTTTGAAAAAAGATATAAAAAAAGTAGAGGAAAAAATGACAGAGATGATATATCAAGTATTCTTCCGGCCGCTTTTTTTTCTGATGTAAAAAGAAGCAAACCAAAAATTCCGCCCAAAAATCCTCCAAATATTGAAAGTCCACCATAATTTACCAGATGGAAAAAAACAAGCGGGTTTATTAAAAAAATTTTATTACTGTCTACGATATAGATTAGTCTTGCTACAATCATTCCTATCCCGATTGACAGAAAAATATTATTAAATAGAAATGGCATTTTTATGTCTTTCCTGATCAATAAAAAATCATCTTTACATAGAACGTAAAGTATAAACAGGCTCACAAAAAGAATAGGAAAAATTACAATAGTAAGCATAAGTTATCCAGCTATCTTGACCGCGGGTAATTTAATTAATCTTACCAAACCTAAAAGCAATATTAAAGCTCCCATGATAAAAAGAACCGTGCCGACCCCAAAGACATCTGCTACCCATCCCGATATCAGTATCGGGAAAAACGAAAATAGGGCTACCAAAGCAAAAAGCAACCCATAAATTTTTGATCTGAAAAATTCCGGTACCTTTTCCTGCAATATCGTTTGGCTTGGAATAAAAACGCAGGCGTTTGCAAAGCCGGCAAAAAATGAAATAAGAACGGTCAGATGTAAAACATTAAATTGCAATAAATGCGGGAGAAAAGAATTTATAAACATAAAAAGACCTCTGGATACAATTTTTGAATTAAGAGGAAAAAGAACGAAAATAAGTCCTGAAATCAGAATACCAACAGTCATAATTTTACTTTTATCCTTATTTCTCCAAACACTGCCCAGAAAAAAAGAACCCACAATCATACCTATTGCCGCAGGAGAAAATAACAGTAAAGATAAATCCTCTGCAGGTATTTCCAGAATTGCTTTTGCGTAGCCTGGCACTATCGTTGCGATTACCACAATTATAATTTGCGAAAAAATAAGCAACATAAATGAGCTTGCAACACCATTAACATTTGAGATTAAATTATATGTACTCCTCAATTCTTTCCTTAGAATTAAACCAAAACCATCTAGAAGATTTCCTTTTGCGCCGGCATGATTATTATTGATAATTAACCTATCAGGGACCAGATAAATAAAATATCCGGCAATAATAAAAAGTATTGATAATAAAATAAAAACAGAAGATCTTCCAAATATTGCAATTGCTGGGCCGGCCATAACATAACCGGCTAAGATGGAACCGAACAAAGCCATCCCAAAAATTGAGTTTGCCGCGGTAAGATGTTTTTTATCAATCAGTTTTGGTATAAGAGGAGATTCTGCCGGAACATAAAATTGGGTAATTACAGAGATAAAAAAGCTTATGATATAAACAAGCAATATAGATTTGTTGTTTATGAGTAAAATAACAAGTATTGCGGCCCGAAGTATGTTGCCAAGCATTAATATTCTTTTTTTGCTCCTTATATCTGCAATAACTCCGCCTACAAAACTTAAAAATATCTGAGGAATCATAAAAGTCAAAATCAGAATTGAAACTGAAAGATTTGAAGAGGTAAGAAAAAATACAAGAAAAATAAGAATAATGTTCATCATATTTGAAGCAATCTGGGAAAACACCACTGATAAAATAAAGTAAAGAAATGAAGAATTTGATAGAATGTGCAGTATATCGTTACCTAAAATATTTCTGAATACTTTCATAAAGGAAAACTTAACAGACCAGTTCAATCCGGAATTAAGCTCTTTTTGTGTAGGAACCGTCTCTTGTATCAACTATTATTTTGTCTCCGGAATTTATAAAAAGGGGAACTCTTACTCTCATGCCGTTTTCAAGAGTCGCATCTTTGTAAACGTTGCTTGCTGAATTTCCTTTAACGCCGGGAGGAGTTTCGGTAACGGTCAAAGTCACTTTTGGCGGAAGGGTGACCCCAAGCGGTTCAATGCCAAAATACCTTAGCGCAACACTTTCTCCCTCTTTTAAAAACTGGTATCCTTCAAGGTTTTTGAGCGGAATTACAGTCTGCTCAAAAGAAACCGGATCCATAAAGTAAGCAAGATTGGAATCTTTATAAAGATACTGATATTCCTTTTTCTCAAGATTTATATCTTTAACGACTGCGTGACTTATAAAACCCTTTTCAAGCACTGCCCCGCTTCTGAGATTCCTGACTTTTACTTTAACAGAGGCAGACCCTCTACCCATCTTTATATGTTCGTAGGAAAGAACCTCGTAAATATTCCCATCTTCTTCATATGTAGTACCTGAGCGCAAACTTGTTACTGAAAGCATAGTCTATATTTTACCAGTTCTTGAGTAAATTTAGAATAGTCCTTACACCGTAACCGGTTCCCCCTTTGGGACCGTAATCAAATGCTTTTTCAGTAAATGCGGGACCGGCAATATCCAAATGGATCCAGGGTTTTTTGTCAACAAACGCTTCAAGAAAAAGTGCGGCAGTTATAGCGCCTCCATAGCGGCTTGAAGGAATATTGGCAATGTCTGCTACCTCACTTTTATTAAGATCTTTATAATCTTCCTCAAGGGGCATATCCCATACTTTTTCTCCTGCAAGCTTTGCAGAATCTTTTATTTTTTCTGCAAAATTCCTGTCGTTACTAAATAAGGCAGTAATATCCTGCCCAAGAGCTATCATACATGCACCCGTTAACGTGGCAAAATCAATAATATGAGTTGCTCCCTTTTTAACCGCGTAAGAAAGGCTGTCTGCTAGAGTAACTCTTCCTTCAGCATCTGTGTTTAAAATCTCTATTGTTTTACCGTTCATAGCACGCAAAACGTCTCCGGGAACCAAAGACTTGCCGGAAATTAAATTTGGAGTTGCGGCGATCATACCCATAACCGTAAAATCAGGTTTAACTTTTGCAATTACTGAAAAAACGCCCAAAACAATTGCCGCGCCTGCCATATCGCATTTCATAGTCATCATACTGTCTCCCGGTTTTATTGAAATGCCTCCGCTGTCAAAAGTTATTCCTTTACCAACAAGGGCAAGTTTTGTTTTATTTTTTGGATTTTTTGGCGAGTATTCAAGATAGATAAACTTTGGAGGAGTATCAGAGCCTTGCGCAACTCCCAAAAAAGCTCCCATACCCATTTTTTCTATATCTTTCCTGTCATAAACCTCACATTTTATTTCCGGATTTTCTTTTGTCAGGTCACGCGCAATAACAGAAAGCGCGGTAGGTGTAACAACTGCCGCTGACTCATTAACTAAGTCGCGTGCAAGTCTAGTTGCTTTGTAGAAAAGTTCCGCAGACTTTATGCCGCTTTCCACATCCTGCTTATTTTTATCATCAATTTGCGCAAACACAGCCAATTCCAGCTCTTTTTCTTTTTCATCTTTGCTTTTGTATTTATTAAATTCGTAACTGCCCAGAAGAATCCCTTCTGAAATCACTTGCGCTTGGGTTAAAATATCAACCTTTGTTTCACTTTTGCTAAGAAACTCAAGAGCTATAGATCCTGTCCTTCCCTTTATATCCTTTGCCAGCAATGAAAAAGCTTTTCTAAGAGAATTTGCGTCTAAATCTTCTTTTTTTCCCAGTCCTAAAACATATACTTTTCCTGAAAGAATTTTTCCGTGAGTATGCACATGTAAAACGCTTCCGAGTTTACCTTTGAAGTTTTCCTGTCTTACTGCGTCCCTCAAAACTCCTTTAAGCGCTTTATCTAAAACTGCAAAGCTGTTAGATTGATCTTTTTCAAAAGCAAAAACCAAACTCGCAGCTGCTGAAATATTAGTTAGAGAATTTTGCGATATTTCAAACTTCATAAGTTCTTATTCTAATCTGAAAAAAGGTAAAAATCAAGGACATTATGTTATAATTTACCTATTAAGCCGCGGTGGTGGAATGGTAGACACGCAGGTCTCAAAAACCTGTGAGCCTTCAAAGCTCATGTCGGTTCGACTCCGACTCGCGGTACTTTTTAAAAAAATACAATATGACTGAAAGCAACTATGGAGGTAAAGAAAATATAACCTTACCAACAACAGAACAGGTAATACTAATAGCCAAAGAGGCTGGTCTTATTCTTGAAGGTTTTTTTGAGTCCAAAAATTTTGATATAGCTCCGAAAAGCGGTGGAATAGACGTTTTAACGGAAGCCGATACCAAAGTTGACGTGCTGGTAAGAAAAAGACTGTCGGAACAATTTCCAAATGCTGATATTTTGACAGAAGAAACTTCAAAAGGCGACTACATGCACTTAAAAGATTCTTCCGACCTTTGGATAGTTGATCCGCTTGATGGAAGTATAAATTTCTCAAGAAACAATCCTCATTTTGGAATTGCTATTGGATATGTCCAGAAAGGAAATATAAAGCTTGCAGTAGCTCATCTGCCAATGAAAGATGAAACATACTGGGCGCAGGAAAGTGTGGAAGGGGCTTTTTTTAATGGCAAAAAAATACAGGTTTCAAAAACAAACGATTTGAAATCTATGGTTATCTCTTGCGACTGGTCAAATAATCCTGAAGCCAGAAAAAAACTTTTGGATATTTTGGGAAAAGTGAGTTCTCAAACAAGAAGAATCAAATGCTCGGGAAGTCCTGTTGCAGATTTATGTTTGTTAGCACGAGGCAATATTGACGCATACATCCATCCGCGCCTACGGCCCTGGGATGTAACGCCTGCTTATATTGCTCAAAAAGCGGGAGCCACAGTAACAACTCTAGAAAACAAAGCCTGGAATGTTTTTAATCTTGATATCTTGGCAACAAACGAAGCGCTTCACAATGAACTTTCAACTCTAATCAGCTTATAAAAATTTCTGCTATAATCGAAATTATGGAGGGAAAGATAGTTTATCAAGGTGTAAGCGATAAAGACAACCCGATTATAATCCGCTACTCCATTTTGGATGATGCAAAAGCTATGTGTGATTACATTAACAAATTGTCATCCGAGCAAACTTTTATAAGATTTCAGGGACAACAATAAACCTGCGGGAAGAAACAAAATATCTTGAGAATATGCTTGAAAAAATTAAACAAAGAAAGGCGGTCCAACTCCTTGTATTTTCAAAGAGTCAACTCATTGGAATTTCTGACATAAACATGATGATTGAAGCAACTGCTCATCAGGGAGTGTTTGGCATTACTATCGCAAAAGATTATAGAGGACAAGGCATTGGTAAGAAACTTATGGAATGGATTTTGAAAGAAGCACAAACAAAATTGCCGCAACTTAGAATTATTACTCTTGGCGTATTTGGCAATAATCCGCGTGCTTATCAAATGTACAAAAAGTTCGGATTCCAAGAGTTTGGCAGACTGCCGGAGGGGATACTTCACAAAGGAAATTACATAGACCATATCTACATGTATAAAAAAGTTAATAATTAACTCCAGAAAACTTAAGCGTATAGTGTCAAGCCAATTTAGAAATGTCCGCTTTTCTCCAAAATAGAAA
>MFNJ01000036.1:14043-51253 GCA_001782015.1 Candidatus Levybacteria bacterium RIFCSPHIGHO2_01_FULL_36_15 | reverse complement strand
TTTAAAAATGACAGAAAGTTATTGAACCGCCATTTCCTTCATGCGGAAAAAATAAAATTCTATCATCCTCAAAGTGAGGAAATTTTGGAATTCGAATCACCGTTACCTCAGGAACTCGTTGATTTTCTTTCCCCATTAACATAAACTGAAAATATACTAATTGATTTATGAATTATGAATAATGATTTAAGAATCATAAATCATATATCGTAAATCTTAAATCGTTAACGCATCATGGATGCTCATATATTAAGAGAAATATTGCTTCTTATAATTGCCGCGTTTATTGGCGGTTTTGCAGCCAGATCTCTTTCTCTTCCTCCTATTCTGGGTTATATTGTAAGCGGAATAGTTTTTGGAGCTGTCGGAAAAGCGCTTTTCCCCTCCTATTCGGCTCTTCTTGATTTATCCCAACTTGGAATTACTCTTCTTCTTTTTACGTTGGGTTTTGAGATTTCTCCCGCCAAGCTAAAAAACATCAACAAAAATATAATCGCGCTTGGAGTGCTGCAGGTTCTTTTATGTACAATGGTATTTATTCCGCTTCTTGCAGTTTTTAATTTTTCACTTAAAAGCTCCATTCTTTTTTCTGTAGTTTTTTCTTTTTCATCAACAGCTGTTGTTATAAAACTGCTGGAAGAAAAAGGTTTGTTGAGTGATTTTCCGGGAAACAATATTTTCGTAATCCTTCTGATGCAGGATATATTTGTGGTTCCAGTAATATTTTTTCTACCCATTCTTTTTTCAAAAACTGCAATAACTTTAACAGATTTTGGTTTATTTTTTGTCTCACTTTTAAAAACTGTAGTAATCTTTGCCCTGGTCTTTTTTTTCAGTAAATATTTTTTACCAAAAGTGGCAAATATTATTTTTAAATATCCTTCCCATGAGTTAAATATTCTTGCGACAATTTTTATCTCAGTCTTGTCAATAGGTCTTTTGACAAGTATTGGTCTTCCGCAGACGATAGCTGCGTTTCTTGCGGGAGTTCTGATTTCGGAGGAAGGTAAAAATCTTGCTCCTCTTGCTGAAATCCGGCCATTGAGGGATATACTTCTGGTTTTGTTTTTCGTACTTACCGGTATGCTTTTAAATTTATCCTTTGTCTTCTCGAATCTGATTTTGATTTTGGTTTTGTCTGTAATTTTACTCTTTGCAAAATTTTCCTCAATTTATTTACTGTTGAGATTTTCCAACTTTGTACCTTCTTCATCGGTTTTCATATCTTCATATCTTACAAACGTAGGCGAATTTGCAGTAATAATCGCGCAGTTTAGTCTTCTATCCGGGTATATTGGTGAGGGGATGTATAATGTTCTGCTTTCCGTATTTATTTTTTCCCTTATCTTTATTCCTTTCTGGACAAAATACTTTCTGAGAGCAGGAAACTTTTTTATGCATTTTAAATTTTTGAGAAAAATCCTGGGTGATGAGTCATATTCTTTTAATAATTTCCAGGTTGCAGATGTAGAAAATCATGTGATAATTTGCGGACATGGCAGGGTAGGCAGTCAAATAAGGTCACTTTTGGATTGCGCAGGCATACAATACGTGGTTGTTGATTATAACAGAAATATAATATCTAGCTTAACAGAAAAAAACAGGATGGTGATTTATGGAGATCCTTCAGATGATGAAGTACTGATTTCCGCAAAAATTCAAAAAGCAAAAGTTTTGATTTTAGCCGTTCCTGATAAAACAACTCAGTCAAGAATTATCAGAGCCGCATTGGAATTGAATCCTAAGGTAGTGATATTTTGCCGGTCACATCTTGAAGAAGACAGGTTTGACCTTATAAATCTTGGCGTTAATTCTGTAGTTAGCCCTGAGTTTGAAGCTGGCATAAAAATAGGCACGGAAGTTCTGCAGTTATTTGGTCTGCCGGAAGAATCGGTGACATATCTGGTTAAAAAATTAAGAAAAGAGCATTTGGCTTAATCTGCTTTATGAAAAGAAATAAAACTTCGCATAGAATAATTCCGGCCAGCAACAATTATTTTATTCTTAAAATATTTTTATTTTTTTTTGTTTTGGTTATATTTATTTCCTTAGGTTTACGGATAGCTTCTATAATAAAAAATAGCAAATTTTCCGATGATTATTTTAACTTGCTTGTGGTTGGAAAAAATATTTATTTTATTAATATCAATAAAAATCACTCTCTTATTTCCACTCTTAGATTTGAAAAAGTAGATAAAAAAATATTAAATTATCCGAAAGAAACACTAGGCTACTATTTTAAAGTTCCCGTGAATTCTACTATTGTATATAAAAATGGCCAATCCCCGGATATAAAGAACTTTTTTTCACTCAAAAATCTCTCTATTTTGGCATCCAATAATTCTTCAGTGAAAATATCAGGTCTTAACAGTTTTGATATTATTAAAATGTATTTAAGTACAAATTTATTGAATTCTTTTGATTTTCAAGATCAGTCTTTTGTGATCAATGACGAGAATGAGGAAAAACTTAATAAAATTAATGATTTGTTTAGAGATAATGAAATAATAAATGAAAAAATAACCATTGAAGTAGTTAACTCTTCAAATGTGAGCGGTGCGGGAAATAAACTTGCCCAAATGCTTAAAAACATGGGTTGTAATGTGATTGCAATAAGAACATCAGAAGACAGTATGTCTTCAAAAATGATAGTAAGAATTGACAAAGACAGCTACACAGCCAAGAAATTAAAAAATTATCTCAGCATGCCGGTTGAGCAGAGAAATGAGGTTTCAGTTTCCGATATAACAATTGTCATAGGGCAGGACTATGCTTCAGAATTTATCCTGCCTGTATTAAGATAATGCACAATGTTAGGCAAATATATGCTCTTCTTGGATTTCATCCCAGTCTTACTGTGATCAGGCGAAATGAAGTTTACCCGTAGCATTTTAAAAGGCAAGGACAGAACATGATATAATTTCTCTATATGCAGTTTTGGATGATTATAGTTATTTTGCTTTTAATCTCATTTATGGCGGCGCTTTTTGGACTTGGCAAAGAGCTTTCAAAGCCAAAAGAAATAGAACATGCAAAAAGAGAATTGTCACGGGAGAGAGTGATATTCAGGGCAAAATAAAACAGAGTTTTTTAATCATCTCCAAATACCTGATAAGAAACACCTGAGATGTTAAAAGATTGTTGATTTTTAAATTTTCCGACTTTTTTTACCTCTTTAATAAAAATGGACGCATTCTTATCGTTCACGGATTTTATATAAGCCTGATATTCGTTACCGCCCTTCATAAAGGGTATAAGTCTCATGCTGACGTTGTCCGGTAGCATACCAATGTACTTCTTTTCTTCTGCTTGGACAAATATTTTGGATCTTTTTATGACCAGTGATACCATGTCTCCTGCCTGAAGAAAAGACAGTGTTCTTCTATCCGCTATATTTTTAAGCTCTACTGTTTTTGTTTTACCTGCTTCTTCAATAAATAGATCTTCTATAACAACAGTACTGTCATGAATTGTCAGTTTTGGATTTTTTATATCCTGTTTGGACATGGAATCAATTTTTTTTATGTTTTTAAGGGCGATGGGATTACTGTCATCAATTTTTATTACCTGCTTATATATGGAGCGGGCTTTTGAATATTTACCAAGCTTAATGTAGGAAAATGCAAGTCTGTTTAGAGCGTCAATGTCACTGGAATTATCTTCTAAGATCTTTTTGTTAATGTCACATGCTTCCTTCCAATTGTTCTCGAGCGCCTTTTTAATAGCAAGGTCTTTTAGAGGTAGCATTTAATTCACCTAATTTGTCTAATAAAGATCTTGTAATTTTAGTTCTTTTTATTGAAAAAGTCAAGTAAGTTAGGATATAATAAGACGCATGAGTGGACACAGCAAATGGGCTCAGATAAAAAGACAAAAAGGCGTAGCCGATGTAAAGAAAGGTCAGATGTTCACAAAGCTGGCAAAAGCTATAACGATTGCTGTAAGAGACGGCGGGGGCATCGCGGATCCTAATTCTAATTTCAAGCTTAGACTTTCTATTGATAAAGCAAGAGCGGAGAACATGCCCAAGGAGAATATAGAAAGAGCCATAGAGAAAGGTAGCGGAGGCGCGGACAAATCCGGTTTTGAGGAGGCTTTATATGAAGGTTTTGGTCCAGAAGGAGTTGCTGTAATTGTTGAAGCGGTAACGGATAACAAGCAACGGACAATAACAGAAGTTAAAAATGTTTTTGATAAAAATGGCGGAGCTCTGGCATCACAGGGTGCCGTATCATACTTATTTGCTCAAAAAGGCCAGATTATTGTCCATAAAGACAATAAATCTTACGATGATATTTTCATGCTTGCTGCGGATAGCGGAGCAGAAGACATTGAAGACGCTGGTCAGGATATCTTTGTATATACAAAGATACAGGATCTTAAGAGGGTAAAGGATTCATTAACGGAAAAAGGGTTAAGAGTTGATGAAGCGGAACTTATTAGAAAACCTTTGAATACTGTACAGATTATAGATAGGGCAAAAGCTGAAAAAATACTTTCTTTTATGGACAAACTTGAAGGTTTAGATGATGTGCAGAAAGTGTATTCTAACTTTGACATCTCTTATAATTTACTAAGTGAGCTAAAAACAGCATAATTTATTTCCCATATTGCACATTGCATGGTTTATATATATTTAAATAAGATGGAAAATTTATATTGTTTTGAAAGAAAAACGAATGAATAAAAAGTTTTTAAGTCTCAGTAAGAGGGAAAAATTTGTATTATCTGTTTTTTTTCTTTCATTGGGAATGTTTATTGTTGAGTTTTTTGGAATAAAAGGAATCCTGTTTAGCGTTTTCCTCTCCCTGATGACGGATCTTATTCTCTATCTAATATTAAAAGAAGATATAAAAAAGACATTTTTTTATCCTGTTTTTATACTCCCTTTTTTATATACACTTTCTTTCAGCCTTTTTTATCTGTTATTTCCTTCCAGATTTATTTCCAGGATTTTATTAACCGGCATATATTCTTTTGGTTTATATTCTCTATTTTTAACTCAGAATATATTTGCTATTTCTTCCATAAGGACAATCAATCTTTTAAGAAGCGCAAGAATTGTTTCTTTTGTAATTACCATTATCATATTATTCTTTTTGACTAACGTACTGTTTTCTATGCATATCAGTCTTTTTCTTGTGCCGGTTGCGATATTTTTAATGGTTTTTATTCTCAACTTCCAGTCATTTTGGTTTTACAGTCTTGAGAAAAAAGATTTAAAGGAAATAACTGTATATGCGCTTCTAAATTCCTTCTGTTTAACAGAGCTTTCAGTGGTTCTGGCTATCTGGCCGGTAAATTCCACAATTTACTCAATAAGCCTTACAGGTATATTTTACTCATTTTCAGGTCTTTCCCACCAATGGTTTGAACAAAGGTTATTTAAAGGCATTTTATGGGAATATGTTTGGGTAGGATTTCTATCAATCTTGGTTTTATTTTTGTTTTCCCATTGGGGAATTTAGAATATCAAATATAAAAAATAAAATATTAAACAGACTGGATGAGGATATTATTTATAAGAGATGGTGAAACCGAAACTAACATTAAAGGCTCAATTCATAAAACTGGCGATTCAGTTAATTTGAATAAGAAAGGGAAACATGCAAGCACAAAAGTTAGTTAAGGTTCTAAGAAAAAATAGGGTAGAGGCCATATATTCTTCTCCGGAAAGAAGAGCCCAGCAAAATTGATTTCACCTGATAAGTATGATATATTATGTGAAATTTAATAGATTATATGATCGAATATAAGATGGTTGAGCAAACAGTTCCTGGTAGTAAGGAAGCCAAAAGAACTTTTGATCAAAAAGTAACTGGCTTGGCAAAATTAGGTAAAAAAACAATTACTCCTTTAAAACAATATCCTTGGCAAGCAGAATTGTCAGTATTAGATCATGATGAAAAATATGAGGCACGTTTCAAATTGCCTGGCGGCAGAATTCTTTCCGCAGATCACACAATAAGGCATTTGAGTTGGAGAACGGTAGAATTTAACTCTTTTTGTGTTGTTGAGGTAATCCCCCGTGATGGTATTGAAATTCTGTGTAAAAGAACATATAACTCTTCAGGAGGCAGTTTCGGTTACACTGACAGTGTATATGGATATATAGATAGCAGTGGGGAATTCCAGGACTCTGATATTTACGGATTTAATCCCGAATGTCCAGATACGGTTAAAAGGGCTGCATGGGAAAAAACGCATGGAAGAAATGGTGAGTATATTCCCTTTCGCAAATTGGAACAAGCAAAAGAAGCAATTGATATTCTTGACCGCGTAGATACTTCTAAACAATTCCCTAAAACGTAATTTGAGAAAATTTGCAAAGAATCTTATTTAATATTTCCTTATTAGAAGAGACAGAGTAGAGGGGTATATTTTTCCAGAAGGCTTGATATAGTTTGATATAGTAATTAAAATAACAGCCTATAATAATAATATGACTGAAATGTGGATAAGTTTTCACGGAAAAACACAAGACTTTTCACGAGTTTATTCTTACAAAACATGCTTTTGAATTCAAAGGTACTCCTGTTTCTAGGTCTTTGCCCGCGTTGCATAAGAAATTCAGCTTTAGTAGAATGCTGGGTTTAAAGGCGGGATACAGGAAGAGTGGGAGATAAGAAAAAAACACGAAAGCCATATTTATATGGTTAAAATAATAATGATGAATTTATAAGTTTAGCCTCAAAAACTTCACATTGGATTGATAAATCAATCTAAAATAAAACGATTCTTTGATAATTTATTGCTCTTGTTGTCCAACTGCTAGAGTCATCTTCTGAGCTCTACTGTAAGATCCTTCAGGTCACTACCCGGAGAAGTGGCAAGCGGTCTTTATTTTGATCTTGGTTCAAGCTGTTCTTTCTTTCTCTTTTTCGTATCCTTTTGGAAGCGCTAAAGGCTCTTACTCTTCTTCCAGAAAGCGGTAATACATTATGTCGCACAATAATACTTTTACGACGTGAAGAGAGGGGTTAGCCTTATTTTCTTTGCTGATTTCAACATCTTATTTTTTATAATTATTGTAACTGTTTTTGCATATCTTAAACGCATATTTACTCCATTATTCTGCTGGCAAAACTATCAATTCAAACCACATGCCCACTACTCTACTATAGGACAATAAATATTTTCACAATAAACTTTGTTTAAATTTTTTTTATATTTTATTTTTTGTAATTAATTTGGTTGATCAGGATACATATATACACCCCGCCAGTAAAAGTGTCTAGAATCGCATCCTGGAGGCCTTCTTTTTGAGGCTGAGTTGGTTGGATTAATATTCCTTATAGAAGCTTGGGTTAAGCTATGTATTATTGGTTAATTAATTCAATTGCTTTTCCGGAGATATTTTTTTAATGTTATGACAATCAAAGTACTGTTTGCATTATAGGTTTGATATTCTCAAATTAATAAATCATTTTTAGTAAGACAGGAAATCCAATATTGTCTGTGTATTCTTTATGTCGCACAATATTTTATTGCTTTGTCATTTATTTTTATTTATGGCATATTAATATGCTTATAGCGCCGTATGTTGCAACAGGAACTTTAATCTGTCTTGAATTTTATTCCCCAGATCTTGTCTTTATCAAGCTTTATCAAGGTCGCACCTTGACACCTTGACAGAAGGTGTGACCTTGTTGATAATAAAAACTATGCCATCGAGAAATATAATTAAAACTTATGTAGCAGATGGTTATTATCATATTTACAACCGTGGTGTTGAAAAAAGAGATATTTTTATCGACGAACAAGATTGCAAATTATTTCTTTTTTATCTGAAAATATATCTTTCCCCAAAAGCGGACATATTGCAATTAAAAACAAGTGGTTTAAGAATAAACAGATATTTGTTACATAATTTATCCCAAGAGTTAAGTTTACTTTCATTTAGTTTGATGCCTAACCATATTCATCTTTTGGTAAAACAATATACCAGAGATGGGATTATAAAGCTTATGAGACGATTATCTACAAGTTATGTAATGTATTTTAATAAAAAATACCAAAGAGTTGGAGCCTTGTTTCAAAATAGGTATAAAGCTACTTTAGTTCGAACGGATCACTATCTTCTTCATTTGTCCCGTTATATACACCTAAATCCGATGCACGTTGTTAAATCGCCGATTAATTTTTTAAACTTTTCAAGCTATCCCTATTATCTTAGAGAGAAAAAGTCAAGTTGGATAAAACCTGATGAAATTTTAAGTTACTTCAAGACAACACAAGCAAAAGATCTTGGAAATTTAATATCTTATGAAAATTTTATTAAAGAATATCAGCATGATTCTTGTAGAATATTGGGAGACTTGCAGCTTGAGGATGAATTCTAGGATTATTATACAAGGTCGCACCTTGACACTTGACATCTTGGCAATATTTTTTTTATTGACAAAAAATACCCTATGTCGCAAAATAAAGAGGCTATCTGATTTTGTTTTACACATTTTAAGACATTTTCATGTCGTAAGATGAACTATTTACTCTATTAAAATGAAAGAAAACCTTGATGTTCTGATAATAAAATTTCTTGAATATTTAGAGATTGAGAGAAACTGTTCCAAGCTTACAGTCAGAAACTATAAGTTTTATCTGGGAAGATTCAGAAACTGGTACAATAAGGAATGTCCAACAAAAGGCATAGAAGATTTAAACGTTGACATGGTAAGGCGTTTCCGAGTCTATCTTTCGGATTTTGTGGATGAGGGTGGGATTACTTTAAAAAGAGTTACTCAGAGTTACCACATAATCGCGCTGCGTTCTTTTTTAAGGTTCTTAATCCGCAATGACTACACTACCCTGCCGCCGGAAAAGATTGATCTTCCTAAGGGTGAATCAAAATCCTTGAAGTTCCTGGAAAAAGATCATCTGCGTGCGCTTTTTAATACAGTAGATATTTCATCTGAGGCGGGTTTAAGAGACAGGGCAATACTTGAAGCTCTTTTTTCAACCGGGCTTCGGGTCTCCGAACTTGCAAGATTAAATCGTGATCAGATAAATTTTGAAACGCGTGAATTTGGTGTAATCGGAAAAGGCGGTCGAGCCCGAATTGTTTTTCTTTCTGACAGTGCTGCTTTTTGGCTCACAAAATATTTGGAAATGCGAGCAGATGATTTTAAGCCCTTGTTTATCAGGTATTCTAAAGAAATTACTCCGGAAAACGGAGGAGAAAAAATGAGACTTACAACAAGAAGTATTGAGCGTTTGATAGAAAAATATGTCAAAAAAGCAAAACTTCCGATCAAGGCAACTCCTCATACTTTGCGCCATTCATTTGCAACGGATCTTCTTTCAAATGGAGCAGATATAAGATCTGTGCAGGAAATGCTGGGGCACAAAAATATCTCAACAACTCAGATTTATACCCACGTTACTAATCCTCAGCTAAAAGAAGTTCATAAAAAATTCCATCAGGGAAATAAGAGATGATTCAGTCCAGAAGAAACCTTACTTTTCTATTATCCTCGTCTTACCATTGTTTAATCTCAAAATGGTATTAATATCTCAAAATATGAAAAAACGTTTGCCAAATACGAGCATTCTTAAACAAGAACCTGAACCAACAGGCGGACCCCCATCGAAAATGGTGGATGAGGTGAAAAAGCAATTCGGATGTTTTTCTATAGTTACGCCAGTTGTTGCAGGAACAGTATATTTGTTCATAATTGCTTTCGCTTTGCTTTACACTGTTTTGAAAAGATAAAAAAGACAGAAAAGAGCGGGGATTCAATTGGGTAAATTAAAATTAATTAAAGGCTACCTCAGCAACGCTAAGCTTGAGTATTTTCCCGTCATAACTGAATGCAAAAATAATCGGCTTATTATAATTATTGGTTACATAAAGGTTTTGCAGGGCATTCGCACCGGTTTGGTTTGACCCTACATAAATAGATGTACCGAATTTTCCGGGAACGCCGGGTATAACAGCAAAATCATGATTGGTGGGAGCTTTTACATTTAGGTTTGCATCAGCTGCGGCCCAGTTTATGAGTGAGGCCAGATGGCACACGCCATCACCTGTTAAATAGCCATCAGACTTGAATCCATCCTGGTAATTGAAGCGAGATCCTGTGGTTTTAGTTACCTTATCCAGATACTCAGGCAGGATATCTTCATGAAAAGCAAAAGTTTTTCCCGGTTTTAGCCCCATTTTGAAGCTAAAAGGTTTTTTCACCAAGTTCCAGTCAACGTTGGTGGAGTCTATCTTCTCACCTCTAAGATAGGCCATGGTCAAAAGGATGTTGTCCTTGAATACATCATTCACGAATTTATCAGCATATCTTTCTTCCAAAGAAATCTCACGCGTGACCAGAACACGCTCCTGTACGGTGGGAGCCTCTGGTGGGGTTATTAGGTATGTATTGAAAGTGAGGAGTGAAAAAGCGGCTACTGTAAAAATAGCTTCGTTTACCATATTTAATATAGGTTTATGCCTATCTCGATAAGAGTATGATTATATCACACTATAAGACTCAAATCAAGCATAATACCGTTGTTTTGGCAGACATCTTTTCCGCGTCCATACATCCATTCATAAGGTTGTAGATTAGGGATGAACTTTCTCCTTTTTTATGATTTAATAATTAGAGAATATGCAGAACATAAAAGAGAAATTTTTTTCTAAGCGTTTAATTTTGCTGATTGCACTTCCAGCGCTTGTTTTACTCTTGGGTAGTTTAATGCTTTTTTCTCCCGC
This sequence comes from Candidatus Levybacteria bacterium RIFCSPHIGHO2_01_FULL_36_15, assembly GCA_001782015.1. Taxonomy (GTDB): domain Bacteria; phylum Patescibacteriota; class Microgenomatia; order Levybacterales; family GWA1-39-11; genus 2-01-FULL-36-15. The sequence continues at coordinate 40,548 of MFNJ01000036.1, read as the reverse complement.
AATTAAAGTTCCTGTAAAAGAAGAATGCGCTAATTCAATAAGTTGCATCAAGGATTTATCAGGAAAAGCAAGTACTGATAGTATGGGTAATTTTATGGGGAAAAAAGTTATATCTCCTGTTCTTGCGACTAATATTTTAAAAGGAAGCGCTTTGCTTGGGACGCGCACCGATCAAAATAAGCACATTTATATTGATCTTACAAATCAAGTCTTATACGCATATGAAGGAAATAAACTTATTTATAGTTTCTTAATTTCTTCCGGAAAATGGCGCCATACTCCAACCGGACGCTTTAATATTTGGATTAAGCTTAGATACACCCGTATGGCAGGAGGGGATTCGGCTCTGGGTACATATTATAATCTGCCCAATGTTCCCTATACAATGTATTTTTATAATGATGAAATTCCAAAAACAATGGGTTTTGGTTTGCATGGAGCATACTGGCATGATAATTTTGGCCACCCCATGAGTCATGGGTGCGTTAACATGAAGACTGAAGATGCTGAAAAAATATACCGTTGGTCAGATCCCCAAGTTTCCAATTCAACCACTTATGCTTCAGACAGCAATCCCGGTACTCCGATAACAATTTATGGCACTACTCCATCAGAATAGAATCGGCTGATTTGAATTTATCTTGAGACTGAAAGAGGAGTCGTTTCCGGTGCTTCGGTTTTACATGCTGTGACTGTAATAATATTGTTTGAGTCGGTGACTACTGAATAACCTGTGAACTCGCTTGTGCCGTTTGGATCTATAGGAATAGACTTTAAATATTTGGAAAGAGTACTTGTGAGATTAAGGCAATCCGCCGCCGCGTCACTACAAGCCGTGTTTCCTCCGGACAGACACGTTCCAAGCTGTTTTTCCGTGGTGGTAACTCCGGTTGAAGCAAGATCTCCGTTGTTGTCAACAATATATTCTTGAATCGCCACTAAAATGGAATCTATATCTGTTATTCGTCTACTGTTCCTTGCTTGGGCAAATCTAGTTACAGGATCTAGGGAAACAACAATAAATGTTGTTAGAGTTGTTATTATTCCCATAACAACAAGAAGTTCAATAAGAGTAAAACCGGCAGGTTTTTTGATTAAGTTGTTGGAATTGATTTTCTATCCTCCCACTATCAGTATAACATCAAAATCGCTGTCTTTGTCAATGAAAGCTGAGGCTGTACTTATCTGGTATTGATCTTTTAAATCATTTATTAAAGATTCAAGGTAATTCTTTTTGTCCTCCTTGATTTGTAGAGTTATACCTTTGTAGGAAAAATCTTCCGCATTGGCCGTTTTTATGTTTTCATAACCTTTGTTTTTAAGATAGTCTGAAAGAACCGTTGCGCTTCCCGCTTTACCGCTTCCATTCAGGACTTCGATTTTAACACTTTGTTTTTCAAGAGAAGGGGGCGTTGAGGAAGGAATAATTTTTTTGGAAGGTGATTTAACTTTCGATTTAGCTTTGATTTTGGGAACGGTACCGGTATTTTGCTTTACTAAAAATTTTGAAGCAATAGCGCTTGAAGTTAAAATAAGAGAAATTATAAAAATAAAAATTAAGAATATTAACCTTTTGTTTTCAGGCTTTTTGTTTTCAGAAGAATATGTTTCTTTTGCCAAATCTTTACGTTTTTCATCTGCAATGTTATTTTTCAAAAGCATATCAGGAACTGCAGTTTCACCCTTTGATTTATCAGAAAAAGTTAGAACGCTTTTTTTGGCTAAATTTGGTATTTCTTTTTGAAGGAGTAATAAGTTTACGCCTAAAGCTTTAATAAACAGCATTTGTTGTTGATTATTAAAGTTTATTCCTAGTTCTTGGACTTTTTTTTCAAAAACTTGATTGCTTTTAATGATTGGAACATTTACAATTTTTCCCAGTTTGTCTGAATCTGTAATGGTGACTTTGTCTCCTCCAAGAATTATTTTGTCAACATTTTTCCCATATTTATCTTTAAAAAAAAGAATAGATTTTTTAATTATTTCCTCCATAGTTAATGGATTTAAAACTTCAAAAAGAGTCAGCAACGGCCCGTATTTATCAAAAAAAGCAAACTTTAAAATTTTTTCATTTACTTCAAGATATAAAATAACTTGGTCAGCCGGATCGTCATTTTTGAAAACTTCAAAGTTTACTAAAGATTCAGGAACTATTAATTCAGGCGTAATATTAATTGTTTTAAATGCCTTTTGGTATAAAGATAGTTTTTCCCGCGTTATAGCTATAAAGATGATACATGATGACTGGAGGCCGGTTTGTTTCATTTCAAAATCATATGCTAGGTCATCTGGCGCAGCCGGGATAACTTTACTTATTTTGTCTAAAATCGTTGCGATCAGTAGTCTGCCTGTTAATTTGGGGTTTACATCAAAACGATAGAGAAATACTTCGGTATCCGGTACGACGAGAGAGACTTTTTCATTTTTTGGTAATTCTGAAATTTTACTTTCCCATTTCTCCCCCTCTTTTATTTCTATTTGTTTTATAAGTTTAAAGTTGTATTTTCCTAAGTAGTTTTTCCCAATATCTGTGATGTTAATAAATTTCTCAGAAATATCGATTGATAACATGTTAAAATTTTAAAGTATAAGTTCTATTGTATTTCTTGCCAACTGGTGATATTAATATCCTTCCCGACTGCTACTACGGTCAAACGCAAGCTCTTAGCATAGCTTGGTTTTTCTGGCAGCACAGCATTTATCAAAATAGTATAAGTCGGATTGGCACCGCTTATAGTTATTGTACATGAACCATTACCCACATTCAACGGGGCTATGGTACCGCTGTAAGTCTGATTATTTTTCAGGCGGTAAAGAGCTTCTTCTGCGCAACCTTCAGCTATTTTTAGTGTTTCGTATCCTTTTTTTAATCCTAAAGAGTTTTTTGCTTCATTTATTCCCAGAAGCGAAAGAGATAGGGCTATTGCTGAGGTAACAGTAGATATTATCAAAATGCTTATAAGAGCAATATAGCCGTTTTTGCTTTTATTGTTGTTAATCATTTTAATTAAAAGAAATAGTCGTATTTTTGGTTGAAGAGTCAGTCATTGTGTAAATAATATTAAAAACTGCTCCGGCCATGCTGTTGTTGAAATTAAAAATAATGCTAACCGCTGGATTACTCGCTCTAATAATACCATTATTAATGGGAATAGCAGTTCCGGATGCGGCTGATCCAGTCCAGGCATTACTGCCGTTTATCGTCACGCTTGTTAATCTGCTTGCCGCTACTCCGCCTGTCCAGGAAATAGTAATATTACTGATAGTTATATCCGTACTACCTGAGTTTTGCAAAGTAGTATTTGTTATTTGCCGGTTATCATTGGACAGTAGAGCTCCTGATGCATTCATAAGAAGCATTCTAGCTGCATTAAACTGTCCATTTATCTCTGTTGATTGGTTTGATGTTATGAGGGCTTTATATCTTGTACCATAAAAACTTGGAATATTGCTTGCTGTAACAGATACTAGAATATTCTTGCTGTTCTTGTTTGTTGTGCTAAGATTGGTAAAAAGCGGTTTGGGCGCATCAGGTGGAGACAAAACATTAATTTGGTTTGAGGTCAAATAATAAGGCCCAGTGCCTCCTGTTGTGATTTGGATTCTTCCAGATATCAAAGATATTATGGTATTTGAAGATTCGTTATTTAAGGTTAATTCATCGGAAGAAATGCCTTGAATATTATTAGCTCTTCTTATTTCATAAGCTATTCGAGCAATAGCAGCACGGGCATTTTGTTCCACAGTCTGTTGTTGATAAACTTTTTCTCTTGTTGAAAGCACATTCAGCATAAAAGAAATTGCCCCGCTGACAAATATGCTGACCAGACTAATATAAATAAGAAGTTCAACTAAAGTAAAACCTGATTTTGGTCTTAATTTTTTCATAAATTAATCGCCGGCGCCGCCCAAGACGAATTATCTGACATTATAAATGTAATGTTTACCGTTGAGCCGGTTATGTTTCTTGAAAATTGAATAAAATCTATGGGAACGTTCCTGGTATCCGGATTTAAAGAAACATTAGAAATAGTTACCGTATTTCCCGATTTTACCGAGCCCGTCCAGACGTCTATTCCGTTTATTCTGATTTTATTCATTCTTATGCTAGCACTCCCGGTCCAGGAAGCTGTAATCCTGTTTAGGTTTATGCTTGCTGTAGGGTCAAAATTACCAAGAGTTATCCCGGCTATCTGAGTTCCGTTTGTTATAAGATGCGCGGAAGAAGTGTTTAAAGCCAAACAATTGGCCTGTAAGCTGCAGTGGCCATTTGTTCCTTTGGATTCTGATGTTTGCCAGTTAGTGAAATATTGCTCAAGTTGAACATTGTTATTTCTTGTTGGAGTAAAATACCAGGAAACTCTTAGTGTTATTTTCTTTGTGGAAGGATCAATAGTCCCTCCGCTTGCAGCAATATCTCCGTTACCGTCTCTTAATACATCAGAAATTGTTGCTATCCGGGTATATTTTCCACTTGCATCCTTATCAAAAGTTCCTGAAAAAGACCATATGCCGCCTGAATTAGATAAGCCATGATCTCCATTTATAAGACTATTAAAATTCTGGTTTCTTATTGAATTGACCGCGTTCATTCCTTCATCTGCAAGAAAAGTAGCCTGAGTCTGCTCTTTTCCTAAACGTGTAGTTGAAAAAGATCCCGAAACTGTAAATATGAGTGAGGTTGCCACAATAATTAGGATTGAAACCGCAATAATAATTTCTATCAATGATTGCCCTCTTAGGTCGTTAGGTTCAGATCTCATATTTTATTGTATGTCGATTGTTCCAACCTGGTTAACAGTTACAGTGTGAGTTTCGTTTATAGCATTTCTTAACACTAAATTTACAGAATTAGTATTTCCGGTCAATTTTTCAAAATTAATGTCATTTTGGGTAATAGTAATATTTATCGGGATACCGAAAGACTGGTCAAAGGCAGGATCACGATTCATAAATGAATTTCCCTTATATAGGGTAAATGTGCTAGACAAAATATTCACTCCCCAGTTGCTGTTCTCTTTTGCGGAAATGCTATTCAGTTTTGCTGTATTAAGCAGAAGTGATAGTTCGTGTGTTTTATTACTCAAATCGCTTCTTGTTAAGAAGTTCGTGGAAAAAGGTATTGTTGAAAACCCTATGGTCATAATTATTGCCAGAATAATAAGCAGTTCAACAAGGGTAAATCCAGTATTTAAAACCGCGCGGCTTACTCTGTAACTGAGTTTATGCAGGTATTGGCAAAGAGAGTAAGAGTATTGAAAAAGTTGTTTTCCGGAAAGCTTTTTTATTATAAATTCCTTCATGTTATAAATATTCTGTACAAGGGAAATATTGTTTAAAAAATTTACGTGGAGTTATCGGCCCATACCTCCCATAAATTGATAAATCGGGCCTATAACTGCCAGTGCTACGAATCCCACAACTAGTCCTATAAAAACTAGTAATACTGGCTCAATAAGAGTTGACAGATTTTTAGACACGTCATCAATCTCATCTTCATAAAAATCTCCCAGATACAGTAATGTTTCATCAAGTTTTCCGGTTTTTTCACCTACTTCTATCATTTTGACTACCATTATTGGAAACTCATCGAACCCTTTTTCTGAAAGAACGTCAGAAATATTTTTACCGCGGGTTACGGATTTGGCAACTTCCTGAAGATCTTTTTGGAATTTTAAGTTTGAAATTGTATTGGCGGTCGTATCCAGGCTTTGTACAATTGGAATTCCGCTTTGAATGAGTACCCCCAGATTTCTTGAAAAACGGGTCAACTGACTGTATATAAGTAAATTGCCCAAAAATGGAAGCTTGAGTATAAATTCATGCCATTTAGGTTTTATGCTAGGCAAATTGAAAAGCATCGAACCGATAAAAAATGTTGCCACTAAACCCGCAACAATTAAGGTACCGTAGTTCTTGAAAATATTTGCGCCTGCGATTAATATTCTGGTTGTAATGGGCAAGTCCATTTCAAAAGCATTGAAGAAATCAACAAGTTTAGGCAAAATGAAAATTGAAATAAAAAAGCCCATTATAAGAGTGGTAAAAAGCACGATCCCAGGATAAAGCAGTGCGCCTTGAATTTTTTTACGCAAGGTGTAATCCTTTCCAAGTTGCTGGACTAAAAAATCAAGATTTTTGTCAAGTTTTCCCGTTTCCTCACCAACCTCGATCAAACTTATGTAATATTGGTCAAAAATTTTAGGATATTTTGCTAAAGATTTGGCAAATGATTGTCCGTTTTCTATGTCTGCCAGTACATCTTGTAAAACCTTTTTAAACTTGCTTGATTTTGCCTGATTGACGAGTGTTGATATTGCTTCAGATAGCGTGATACCGCTTTTGGTCATTATAGATAAATGTTTTGTGAATAATAGTTTTTCTAAAAAGCTTACTTTTGAAGAAAAATGAATTTGAGCAGCTTGTTTCATATCAATAAAATTAAAAACTATTTTTTAAAAGGATCACTCCTTTGTTACTCGAACTACTTCCTCAATTGTTGTTACGCCTTCCTTTACTTTTTCAAGTCCGTCTTCAAGCATTGTTATCATTCCGTTTTTTATGGCGATTTTCCTAACAGTAGATGCGTCTTTTTTGTCCAGTATTGCTTGTCTTATTTCATCATCAATTATCAACAGCTCGAATATGCCTATTCTACCCTCATATCCTGTATCGTGGTCCAGTTGGCATCCTTTGCCCTGATAAATTCTGATTGTTTTTTTACCTTCTTTGTTGATGATCAAGTTGCTGAAAGCTTTTTTCAGAGTTGTTTCGTTTAACTCTTTAGAAATTTCTTCTATTGTCACTTCGCGACTTACGCGGCAGACTGTATGAATTTTTCTTACTAACCTTTGGGCAATAATAATATTAATTGTTGAAGCCATTAAAAAAGGTTCAACCTGCATATCTACGAGTCTTGGAATAGCAGTTGTGGCATCATTGGTGTGTAGCGTTGAAAGCACTAAATGTCCCGTCATTGCGGAGTTGATCGCAATATCAGCTGTTTCATTATCTCTGATTTCTCCTACTAAAATAACGTTAGGATCTTGTCTAAGAATACTTTTTAAGCCGTCTGCAAAGGTAAGATTGGTTTTTGGGTTAACCTGTATTTGATTTATTCCCAGAATTTCATATTCTACCGGGTCCTCTATAGTCATAATGTTAATATCTCTTTTGTTAAGAAGCTTTAGGATGGCATACATTGTTGTTGTTTTACCTGAGCCTGTGGGGCCGGTAGAAAGAATCATGCCGTATGGTTTTTCATAAGCTGTTTTCATTTTTACCAAATTGTATCCAGAAAATCCCAGATCAAGAAGGGAAAATTGTCTGGATCTTTCAGATAGAAGTCTCATAACTATTTTTTCTCCATGTGTTGAAGGAACAATGGATACACGGATATCCAGATTTTCATTTTGCGTATTGTACTGAAACTTTCCATCCTGAGCTGCCTGATGCTCATCTGTACGAAGTTTGGAAAGAACTTTTACTCTTGTCACCATTCGCTGATGCAGTTCAAGCGGCAGGTTAACAATATCATGTAAAATGCCGTCAATTCTGAAGCGGACCAAGGACGTGTCTTTTAGGGGTTCTATGTGAATATCCGAAGCTTTATTTTGATAGGCGTAGCTAATTATTGTATCTACGATATTAATGATAGGAGGCTCAGCTTTTTCAACTCCTTTTGCCTGCTGTACGTTTTTGGCAATTATTTCATCAAAAGCTACAGTAACTTCTTTGGAGTAAAGAGGAAAGGCATTTTCTATGTCACGTTCGGTCGCATAATATACCGTTACCGGAAGTCCAACCTTTTTTTTCACAAACTCAACCATTTCCAGATTATTTGGGTTGGCCATAGCAAGATGCAGACCATCTTTATCTTTTTTGAATGCGATGATTTTTTGTTTTCTTGCTACAATTTCGGGAATTGTATTTAGAACATCATTTGGAATAGAAATTTCAGAGAGGCGTGACAAGGGTATGGATAACAGTTCGGAAATTGTTTTGCCTAGATTCTCGTCAGATATAAGATCTTTTGTAAGTAATATATTATAAAGCGTGGTGTTTTGGCCTTTGCTTTCTAGAAGTGCTTGATCCAGTTCTTTTTGATCAATTATTCCCAGTTCTTTTAAAACTCCGTAAAGCGATTGGTCATTATAAGCGAGCATATAAGTTTATAATAGCATATTTTTACATATTTTGAGTATTAGTTTTACGTTAAAATATTTTGTAGGTTTTTAGCCGCCAAGTATGGAGTTGACTTTGGAAATCAGATCATTTAAAGTCATATCGCTTTTTATTATGAAATCATTTGCACCAAGTTTCAAACTTTTTTCTAGATCTTCTTTTTGTCCAAGATTTGAAGCAATGATTACTGGAATGGATCTCCATTTTTCATTTCCCTTTAATTCTTCCAGCGTAGTAAAACCATCTTTTACAGGCATGACAAGATCAAGAAGAATGATATCTGCAACGAAATCTTTTAGGGCAGATAAGGCTTCTTGTCCGTCTCCTACAATCTTGACTTCGTATCCTGCTTTGGTCAGTTTTACCCTATACGCATTTGCCAGATATTTATCATCCTCTGCGACCAGTATTTTTTTCATTTTGATTATTTTGAAAACTCAGAATAAAAAATATAAAGCATTTTTAAGAAACAACTTTACCTTTTTCATCTATTATTTTGCGTACAATTTCGATTATATCATCCAGTCTGTACTCTGATTTAAGCAGATACTTTTTTACTCCCAGCGCCAGTAATGTTTTGACCTTGTTTTCGCTGGCGGAGTTGCTGATAACTACTATTGGAATCTTTATGAGTTTTTCATCTTTTTTGATCTCATTTACCAAATCCAATCCTGACATGTCTCTTAAATAATAATCGAGCCAGATGGCATCGGGCAGTTTCTGGAAAGTCCGCAAGTACTCTATTGCTTGATTGCCGCCTGCGCAGGAAATCACTGAGATACCGCTTAATCTCAATTTTTTCTCGATTGCCTGAAGAAGCAATGCTTCATCTTCAACAACCATTACTGTATATTTTTGATTATCCATCTGCTTATAATTTACAATCTTTTACTTGGAATATCAAGTATCTATCGTAACTTCACCTTTTTTAGGTGGCGTTCCGGAGATCGGCAGGCTAAACCAGAAGGTTGTACCTTTTCCTTCCTCGCTTTTGAACCAAATCCTGCCCTTTGAAGATTCGATTATTGCTTTTATAAGATAAAGACCAAGTCCTGTTCCATCAGTTTCTATCTTAACAATATTTTCTCCCCGGTAAAACCTTTGAAATATCTTATTAATATCTTTTTCAGGTATTCCGTAACCATTATCACTCACCTGTGAAATAATTTCGTTATCTTTTTTTGAGATAAAAACAGAGATTTCCCCTTCTTCTTTGGTGTATTTAATTGCGTTAGTTAGTAAATTTGAATATACCTGCCTTATTAGTTTTGGATCTATATTTATTTTAGGTAAGTTTTCATGCTGGCTTATAATAAGCTTTTGTTTTTTCAGCTCAAGCTTAGGTTTAAGTTCATTTAGAAGGTCGTGTACAAGTTGGACCAGATCTGTAGGTTCTGGATCAATAATGATTCTTCCTGATTCAATTCTTGAAATATTAAGGAGCGCGTTTATCAGTTCAAACATTCTTTTTGTAGATTCATCAATATTTCTGGTAAATTCTTTCTGTTCTTTATTAAGTTGTCCCGCGTCTCCGTCCAACAGCATTTCAGAATACCATCTTATAGCCGAAAGTGGAGTTCTGAGTTGGTGTGATGCAAGAGAGATAAACTCCGTTTTCATACGGTCAACTTCTTTTTCTTTTGCGATATCTCTAAAAACTATTATTGTACCTTCTATTTGGTTATTCAGTATGACTGGTGATGCGGTAATGGCTACCGGAATTATTGTTCCGTTCTTTCGTATATAAGAATACGCATTGTTGACGATTTTTTTACCGGATGATAATGCAAGTTGTATTGGACGTTTCTCAGGCGGTACGATATCACCTTTATCATCCTTCATTTGTATCACTTCAGATAATTTTTTCCCAACGAGATCTGTCTCATTATAATCCAGCATTTTTTTTGCCTGGTCGTTCGTCATTAAAATATTTCCTTCTTCATCACCAATAATCATTCCGTCTCCGATACTTGATAAAAAAGCTTCATCTTTTGCTTTTGCTTTTTCAACCTTTAGATTTTCTTCGTTTAAGTCCTGATTGAGATTAAATATTGCTTTCTTTGTGTTTTCCAGATCTTGTATTTTTGATGAAAGTTCAGTTTCTTTCAGCAAAGAATTTTTCAATGCTTCTTCATACTGGATTCTGGTTTCTTTCAAGCTTAAATTTTGTGAAATTAAAAGTTCTTCACTTTGCTCAGTTTGTTTATAAAGTTTGTAGGTATCAGTTATTAGTCCAATTAAGACAATAATATATCCTACGATGTTCAAAAGGATGGCAAAATAAAAGTACACATCAAAAGACTCTGTAGAAAACGGTATAAATATTGTCTGAACTGCCAGATTTATTATTATGAAAAGTATTAAAAAATGCTCAAAATAATCAGCTTTCCAATATTTTTTGTTTATATATCCAGCTAAGGAAAGTAAAAACAATAAAGCCGGTATTAATTCTAAAAGTTCATGTGGTTGTGAAATTATAAAATGATTTTTGATTAAAAGTGGAGTAAAATTGAAAAAAATAAAAATACCAAGTATTAATATTGATGAAGTTAGATAGATATGAGACTCGCTTATTTTTCTTTGTTTAGAATCTTTTTCTTCCCTTCTCCACAACCACCAGCTTAAAAATAAAATTAAGGATAAATAAAGTTTTGAACTGATCCAGCTTAAATAACCAAGAGATTTTGGTAGCGGGAATAGGTTCAAGCCACCAGATGAATTGGCTATTATAGCGTTGTAACTGTCAAAAATGAATGTTCCCAAAAAAGCGGTAGCAATAAAAAGGAATGTAGTGTCTTTTTTAGCATAATATCGAGTTAGCGCCATTACGCAGATAATTAGAGCAAGTACAGCTGAAATAATTTGAATAATTTCCTGGAGTTTTCCGCTCAGAAACCATGAAAAGGAAAAGGTAGCAACAATTCTTAAAAAAAAGAGAAAGAAAGCGGCGGCTGTGTAGATAAAAACTCTTTTGTTAATGTAGATTTTTTCCATTTATTTAGATTTGTTAATATTATGCGTTTAATTATTCAGATTTTTTTCCCGATACTTCCCCCAGTTTTTTATTAAGTTTACTAATTTGGTCTTTAAGTTCAATCATTCTCAATTCTCTTCCGATCTTTATTTTATTCAACCACTCTAGTTCTGTATTTGTTTCTTTCATTTTTTCCTCTGTTTGTTTATTTTCTAATACAATTTCGATTAGACGCCCAATTAATTGCACAAAATCTCTATCGGTTTGACTTATTCCGTTAACTTGCGGCTTGAAACCTAAGAAGTTCAATGTGCCGAATTTTTTTCCTCCAACAGTTAACAACGTACCCAAATATGACTTTACTTTACATGTTTTATAACAGGGGTGTTCGTTGAATACAGATGCTTCCATTTGGTCTATTGACACTATATCTTTTGCATAGAATGTAATTCCGCAGCAGGTTTTACCTATTTGTAAAATTTTTTCTTTATCCATATCTTCTTTTTGAACGAATGAATGAAGAACGGAATAAGTATTTTTATCCATTTGAAAAATAACACCGATGTCCATCTGAAGAGATATTGTTAAATCTTGAATTACTGAGTCAAGAAGTTCATTTTTATCCGCTTCTTGCTTTTTTATTATTTCATATAAATAACGCATGCGTTTTTCCTGTTTTTCAAGTCTAAGAGTTGTCGTTTTTGCTAAGTTTTTCATCTTGGATTTTTGTTTGAAAATTAAGTAAGCAATGACAATTAAGCACAGAATTAGAAATAGTACTTCAACGGTTGAAAATGGTGTGGCTGTTATGTTGCTGGAACTGAGATTGTGTACCTCTTTCTCTTGAGTTAAGCTCTTCAAGTCGGTTCCTGAATTTTTATTAATTACATTTTGAAGAAAAGATGACGTTGTATAGACAGATGCAAGGAATGTTAATATTATTAACAAAGCTTTGAAATAAGAAGACTTATTTAATTTGGCAACTAATTCCTGAAAATTCATTTAATAAATCCTTATCAATTTATTCTAAGACTTGGGAAACACAAGTGTCAAGGTTGCAGTGTAATTTTAGATGAGTTACATTTTGTTGCCGCCAAAAATAAGGTTAGTTGCGGTGCCTTTTACGCCTATTCCCACATGAGACCAGGAAGAACTTAACTGATTATCATCGTGTGGCTTGTCTCCGGCATAAACCCATTCAATTATGTGAACGCCAAATAGTCTATAACCAAAACTTGAATTTTCTCCCAGAGCAGAAAAACCCAGTTTTTTAAACCCGTCCTGATTGTTTATAAAATCTTTGAAGCCTGAATGAGCATCAATATTTCCTGCCTGATTAAAGCTTTCCGCTCTGCTTTGAGCGTAGTCCGCAAGTTTTTGATCATAAGAAAGAGCATTCTTTCCATGCCGTTGCCTGTAAATATTTAATGCTTCAAATATTTCCTGCGGTGTTGCCATTCGTTTGTCTTCTCCAACAAGCATGGACCAGGTGTCCGTCGCTATTTGTTTTGACACTCCCCATTCTTCCGTAGTTGCAGCTGGGTTTATTTTTGGTTTATATATTATTTGAGGCGTTTGAGTAGGAACGGAAGTTAAAGTAGGCGCAAAGGGCATGTCTTTTGTTTTTAAAGTTGGTTTTCCCGCCCTTTTTGGAAATAATAGGGGTGGATTAAGAAAATAACCAACAACTAAAATTATTAAAAAGACGATGGATAAAACAGGCTGTTTAAGTCTGGGGTAATTTTTTGCTTCTTTTTGTTTTTTAATCACACTCTTAATGTTTTGTATTATAGCACGCTTGATTTATATAAAGCTTAAGATTGCAGAAAAACTTCAGTTAATAATCACTGTCCCGTCTTATATATAAAAGATAAGGTATTATACCCAGAATATTTATTATTGCCGTAAGGATAAAAAGGGGTTTAAAACCGTACTGATGAGCAATGAATCCGCCCAGTGTTGCAGCAAGTGCCATACCTATAAACACGGTTGCGTCATACATTCCCCATTCTGCCGGCTCTTTATTTTTATCAAGATGCGTTGAAAAAAGAGAGTTTTTTGCCGGTGTTGCAATTCCCATACCTATTCCCGTAATAGCATAGAAAAAGTATAAAGGCATGATAGTAGTGGTAGTTGCAAAACCCAAATATGACAAGCTTATGAAAATTATTCCAAGTATTGCCATGACATATTTATTTGATTCATTTGTTTTTGTAAGAAATCTTCCGCTTATTAGTTCAAATATTACTCTTACTACAAGATACACGCTGTATGTTGAAGCGGCCACTTCAATATTTCCGCCTGCTATGTTATTGGCAGCAAAAATTGCATATATTGGAGTTACAAGATTCCATGCGGACCAGATGAATGCTTCTGAGGCTATAAAAGATTTAACTACGGAATTAACTTGAAAGTGTGATGGGTTTCTTCCTAAAAATACCTCTTTTAGCATATATAAATAATACTAGCATATTTTTTGTTTTATATTCTTGAATTAAGCATTGTTTTTAAGTATTACATTGCTGACACAAAATATTTGCGTTGATATATTTTTTGGTTATAGACATGCAGTAATTGATGAAATTAACACAATTTTATCTGAAATACGAGTTTCGCACATCCTGTCATCCTGAGGAGTGAAACGACGAAGGATCTCTGAACTTATTTCAGTCTTGCATTCGCCCGCTTCGCTCTCGCTTCAGCGAGGCGAGCAAGAGATTCTTCGCTACGCTCAGAATGACAACTGCGAAAGTCGTGTGAAAAAATGTTTTGTCAGGAAGTTTTAACTAGATATTTGATTAAACTGTGCGGCTTCTGTTAAATTTTTAAATAGATAAGCAAGATTCAGCGGCCCTACTCCGCCCGGGGTTGGAGTATAAAATGAAGCAATGCTTTCAATTTCCTTTTCATCAAAGTCTCCTTTCAATTTACCATCTCCTCCTCTATGCATGCCTATTCCAATAAGTATGGCTCCTTTTTTAATATTATCTTTTCGTATGATTCCTTCCTTTCCCGTTGCGCTTATTATAATATCCGCTTTTTCTAGAAGTTCGGAAATATGTTTTGTCTTACTGTCAGCTACTGCCGGATTTATTCCAAGTTTACTAAGTTTTTCTATAATCGGCTTTCCGCCTGTTTCGCCTTTTCCAACTACAGTAATATTTTTTGAACGAAGCCACAAAATAAAATCAATTTTTTGCTTATCAAAAGTTTTTGCCTTTTTTAAAATGTCTTCAATCGCAAGAAAGATTGGCAATTCAAATTTTGAATCAGGTCTAAAGCCATCGATATCTTTTTGGGGATTTATTGCTTTTATAATTTTTTCTTTATTAATGTTTATGGGTAGTGGACGTTGAACGATTATTCCGTGAGTCTTTTTGTCCTGATTTAGTTTTTCAAGAAGATTTAACAAGATCTCTTCGCTTGTGTGGGACAGATTGATATGTTCGGCTTTAATCTTAAGTTTTTCCGCAAGTTTCAGTTTTTGGTCAACGTAGGATTTCCACACACTTTCAGGCCCCAAAGTGATAATAACAATTTTAGATTCTATACCGTTTTTTAGTAGCAGGGTTAAGTCCTGGTTAATTTGGTTTATTACTTTTTCCGCGAGTTCTTTTCCCCTTATTATCATATTTGCTATTATACTACAGAAAAAAAACAGATAGTGAATAGGCGTTTTCTCGTAGGTCTATTAAAATCAAAATATACTTTTCATCGTGATATTATTTTCTGACATAGCCAGCGATTAATCTCATGAGCAAATTTTCTTCTTGGGATTTTATCCTATACAGGTTGCGGTGGCTACTCTGTCTCCGCTTTTTGAGAAGCGCATAAGTATTACGCCCTGGGTATTTCTTGAAAGTATCGGGAGTGAATTTGTGGTAATTTTTACAACCTGGCCCTTTTCAGAGGTTATAATTATTTCTTTGGACTCTGGTGATAATACGTTTGTAAAAACTATTTTTCCTGTCTTTGCCGTTATATTAGCAATCTTTACTCCCTGTCCTCCCCTATTTTGGTTTCTAACTTCATCAACTTTTGTTCTTTTGCCCAGGCCGTTTTCTGCCAGAATTAGTATAGCCGCGGTTTTATCGCCTTTTTTTACTGCATCCATACCAACAACTTTATCATCCTGCGTAAGTTTTATTCCTCTTACTCCCATGCTTGAACGGCCGGTAGACCTGATTTGCGCTTCACCAAAACAGATTATTTTGCCGTTTCTGGTTACAAGAAGCACGTCGTCAGTACCAGCTGTAAACCTAACCCAGGAAAGACTGTCATCTTTGTCAATTTTTATAGCCACTATTCCGGTTTTTCTGATATTTTTGAACTGCTCAATAGAAGTTTTTTTGACAACTCCCTTTTTGGTTGCCATGAGTATGTATTTGTTGCTTGCTTTGTCTTTGGGGTTATAAACAAGAATCGAACTTATACTCTCCCCGCTTTGCATGTCTAAAAGATTTACGATTGCCTGACCGCGTGATATACGTGATCCTTCATTTATTTCATATACTTTTGTTTGGTAAACTTTCCCAAGGTTAGTGAAGAAAAGTATTTGGTCATGGGTTTGGGAATATAGAATATGTTCTATAATATCATCTTCTTTTGTAGTCATTCCACTTACTCCTTTTCCTCCTCTGTGTTGTAATTTGAAGCTTGACATGTTCTGCCGTTTAATATAACCTGTTTTGGTTATTGTGATAACCGTGGGCTCATTCTGTATGAGATCTTCCTCGCTGAATTCGTCAACTTTTGACTTGTAAACTCTGGTTTTTCTAGGATCTTGATATTTTTCTTTTATTTTCGTAAGTTCCTCATGAATTACTTTAAGTACTTTGTTTGGATCTCCCAAAATGGACATAAGGTAATCAATTGTTTCCTTGATCATTTTCCACTCGTCTTCAATTTTCTCCCGCTCAAGCGCGGCCAGGCGCCTCAACTGCATGTCTAAAATTGCCGTTGCCTGAACTTCAGAAAGTTTAAAGCGTGCAATTAAATTCTTTTTTGCCTGATCCGCGTCAGCGCTTTTTTTAATAGTTTCAATGACCGCGTCAATATTAGAAACGGCAATGAGTAATCCGTCCAGAATATGAAGCCTGGCTTGCGCTTGTTTTAATTCAAACTGTGACCTTCGGGTTACAACGCTGAATCTGTGTTTAATATATTCCTCAATGATCGTTTTTAGGTTAAGTGTTCTTGGTACACCGTCAACAAGGGCTACAAAGTTTGCGGGAAAGTACGTTTGCAGGAATGTATGTTTGTAAATATTGTTTAATACTTTTTTTGGTGCAACGTCGCGTTTAAGTTCTACAACAACTCTTATTCCGTGCCTGTCTGATTCATCCCGCAGGTCTGTTATTCCTTCAATTTTTTTGTCTTTTGCAAGTTCTGCAATTTTTGCGACCAGTGAAGCTTTATTAACCTGATAAGGGATTTCCCGTATTATGATTGCGTTTTTGCCCTGTCCTATATCTTCAATTTCGGAAATTCCCCTTATAATAATTCTTCCTCTGCCGGTTCTATACACATTTTTAATTTCATTGATGTCATAAATTGCTCCTCCCGTTGGAAAATCCGGGCCTTTAATGTATTCAAGAAGATCATCTACTGTAGTATCAAAAGTAAAGGGAAAAAAAGATGCTTCATTCTTAGTATTTTCCAGCTCACCATTGCTGTGCTTAGGTATTGGAATACTGCCTGCTTTTTTCATTGTAAAAAACACGGCATCAATTACTTCGCTTAAGTTATGCGGGGGAATTTTTGTGGCCATTCCAACCGCGATTCCTTCAGATCCGGCAAGAAGAAGATTTGGAATTTTAGACGGGAGATAAACGGGTTCGTCCATAGTTCCGTCAAAGTTGGGAATAAAATCAACAGTGTCCTTGTCTATGTTATAGAGCATCTCCATGGCTATTGGGGTGAGTTTTGCTTCCGTATAACGCATTGCGGCCGCAGGATCTCCGTCCATTGAGCCAAAGTTACCCTGTCCGTCAACCAGTGGATAGCGCATGGAAAAATCCTGAGCAAGTCTTACAAGGGTATCATAAATAGCCATATCCCCGTGCGGATGGTATTTTCCCATAGTCTCCCCTACTATTTTTGCCGATTTTGCGTATTTTGC
Source organism: Candidatus Levybacteria bacterium RIFCSPHIGHO2_01_FULL_36_15 (assembly GCA_001782015.1). Taxonomy (GTDB): domain Bacteria; phylum Patescibacteriota; class Microgenomatia; order Levybacterales; family GWA1-39-11; genus 2-01-FULL-36-15. The sequence continues at coordinate 23,269 of MFNJ01000036.1, read as the reverse complement.
TGAAGGTGCAAGATTCATCTCATGCATTGCGTAAAGGATTCTTCTGTGAACCGGTTTTAAGCCGTCCCTGACGTCAGGCAATGCTCGTGCCACAATAACAGACATGGCATAATCCAGATATGCTTTTTTTGCTTCTATGGTTATTTCTATATATTCCAGTTTTCCGATATCAGCCATAATAAATAAAATATCAAAAATAAAAAAACAAAAAGACAATTCAAAAGCCAAAACTTTTTAATTTCAACCTGTACTTTTGTCCCGATCTAATCGGGATTGCCTTTTAACTTTCTATTTGTTCTTAAACGCCTTTTTTATCTCCTTGAACGCAACTTCTTTATCTTTCCACTCTTTCAATTTCACCCATTTTCCAGGCTCAAGCGTCTTATAATTTTCAAAGAAATGCTTAATTTTATTTTTCAAAGCTTCCGGTATTTCAGTAATATCCTGGTATGCTCCAAAAAACGGATCAATTTTAAGAGTTGGTACTGCAATTATTTTTGCATCAAGCCCTGATTCATCTTCCATCTCAAGCATTCCAATGGGCTTAACCGGAATGACTACTCCTGGGGCGACTGTATGCTCACAAAGAACCAGTACATCAGACGGATCGCCGTCCGGGCTTAAGGTATTAGGAATAAAACCATAATTGAATGGAAAATACATTGCGGTATAAAGAAATCTATCAACAAATACTACGTTGCTTTCTTTATCTAATTCGTATTTTACCGAGCTGCCTTTTGGAATTTCAATCAAAACATTTACTTCCTGAGGCGGATTTTTTCCTGCACTTACTTTATCCATAAATTAAAATAAATTCACCCCCTTCTAGATAAATTTAAATATCCAGAACTGCCGTCTTGGCGTTTTCCTGAATAAAATGTTTTCTTGGCGGTACCTCTTCCCCCATAAGCATTGTAAAAACTCTGTCTACTTCCTCAACGTCTGCTATTGAAATTTTCTTAAGTATTCTGTTTGCTGGATTCATGGTTGTTTCCCAGAGCTGTTCAGGATTCATCTCTCCAAGACCTTTGTATCTTTGAATTGAAAAATTTCCATTTTTATTATTTTTAAGAACTTTATTTTTTTCTTCGTCAGAATAGGCATAGAACGCATTCTTGCCGATTTGGATTTTATAAAGCGGCGGTTTTGCAACATATAAATATCCGCCGTCAATTATAGATTTTAAGTGCCTATAAAAGAAAGTGAGTAGCAAAGTTTCAATGTGCTCCCCATCCACGTCCGCATCAGTCATGATTATTATCCTGTGATATCTAAGTTTTTCAAGGTTAATAGTTTCTCCCACTCCCATGCCAAGGGCTATAATAAGGTCCTTTAAAGTTTCAAACTCCATAATTTTATCAAGTCTTGCGCGTTCAGTATTTAATATTTTTCCGCCCAAAGGTAAAATTGCCTGAAATTTTCTGTCTCTACCCTGCTTTGCTGATCCGCCCGCTGAGTCTCCCTCCACAATATACAACTCGGAAACTTCCGGATTTTTCTCCTGGCAGTCCGCAAGCTTTCCGGGCAATGCTCCTCCCTCAAACGCTCCTTTTCTTAATATTGCTTCCTTGGCTGCTTTTGCCGCCAGACGCGCCTTCTCAGCCAGCAGTACCTTTGCCAGTATGGTTCGCGCATCCTGCGGGTTTTCCTCAAAGTACATATCCAGGCCCTCTTTGACAGCAGCTGAAACTATCGGTTGGACTTCAGAATTTCCAAGTTTGCCTTTTGTTTGGCCTTCAAACTGAATTATGTTTTGTTCCATTCTGATGGCAAGTACGGCGGTCAGGCCTTCTCTTGTATCATCGCCAATAATCGGGTCATCACCATTTTTTGTAGAACCGATTTTTTTAGCATAATCATTTATGGCACGTGTTAAGGCCATTTTAAATCCCGTAACGTGTGTTCCACCGTTTATAGTATTAATAACATTAACAAAAGATTCCACGTTTTCCGAAATCCCATCATTGTATTGAATTGCTACTTCAATAAGAACGTCGTTAACGTTTTTCTGGATGAAAATCGGATTGTGCAGCATCTCTTTGTTTTCGTTTAGTTTTTTAACAAGAGAAACTATTCCTCCTTCGAAATAAAAATTTGTTTCTTTAGTATTTTCTCCCCTTAAGTCAAAAAAATGAAAATAAAGTCCTGATACCAAATATGCTCTTTCCCTGATCATTTTCAAAACTATATTTTCTTCAAAAGTTGTGGTTGAGAAAATGGCTGAATCAGGATAAAAAGTAACGGTGGTTCCCGTAAAACCCGGCTTCACTTTATCGGATATCGGAAGGTTTTTCAGGAGCGATTCACTTTGTTTTTTTTCAGTAACGTTTGTTTTAGCAATCCCCTTTTCATATTCCTGGGTGTAAAGTTTTTTATTTCTTCTTACCTCTATCCACATTCTTGTTGAGAGTGCGTTTACAACAGATGCTCCTACTCCATGAAGACCTCCGGAAACTTTGTATGCGCCGGCTCCAAATTTTCCTCCAGCATGAAGTTTTGTCATGACTATTTCAAGCGCGCTTTTTTTATATGCAGGCATTATGTCAATTGGTATTCCGCGTCCGTCATCTGCAATTGTTGCGGAACCGTCTTTATTCAGAATTATCCAGATATTCTTTGCAAAACCTGCTAATGATTCATCAACGCAATTGTCTATAACTTCTCTTAAGCACTCATGAAGACCTATGCTATCTGTTGAACCGATGTACATAGCTGGTCTTTTTCTGACAGGCTCTAAGCCTTCAAGAACTTGTATATGTTTAGCTGTATATTCAGAGGAAGACATGTTGACTCTTTTAATTTTATCAAAGTAATACGCAAAAATCCAGGGGTAAGTAAAAAAACTATTGGATTGCGTTTATAAGGGTATATATTGGTGTGATAATGGAAATTATAAGGAAGCCTACAATCACGCCTAAAAATACTATTATTAATGGCTCAAGGGATTGCGTAAGTGTTTTGATTTTAAGATCAAGGTCTCTTTGAAAATACTGCGCGAGTCTTTCAAGGCTATCATCAATTTTTCCAGTTTCTTCTCCAACCCGCGTCATCTGTATCATCATATCGGGAAATATAAGTTGGTTTTCAAAAGCCTTAGAAAGAGGTATGCCTTTTTCTACCATTTTGGCAGATTGAAGCACCGCTTCTTTATAATGAATATTTCCGGCAACGTTTGCAGTAATGTCCAGTGCCTCAATTATTGAAGTGCCGGCTCCTATAAGAAGCGAAAGAGTTCTTGAAACTTCATCAAGAATTGATAGTTTGCTTATGCTACCAAGTATGGGTAATTTAAGATTTATTTTATCAATTATCCTTATTCCCTCATCGGTTTTTTTAAACTGCGCGAATATTATATAAGCTGCTGCTACTGCTACCAACGCAATCGGCCAAAATTGAAGAAAAAGTTTTGAGGAACCAACAACTATTTTCGTTGTTATAGGAAGCTCAACGTTCAAATTGTCATAAAGGGAAGATAATTGGGGGATAACAAAAATATTCATTATTGCGATTACACCGATTACGCCAATAATAATTATTGTGGGGTAAAATAAAGCCTGTTTTACACGTTTTTGCAAATCTTCGGAAGCTTCAAGGTTGTCTGCGAGTCGGGCAAGTATCTTATGCATCAGTCCTCCGCTTTCTGCCGCCCGTATCAAAGAAATATATACTTCGGAAAAAATATCTTTATGATTTTCAAGAGCTTGTGAAAAAGATCTCCCTTCAGATATGTTTTCAACTAAATCGCTTATAACGTTTTGCATTTCCGTATTTGTTGTCTGTTTGTTTAAGATATTTAAAGATTCAATCAGAGTAAGCCCGGTTTGAGCCATAGATGAAAGCTGTCTCGTGAAAATTACAATATCTGAATTCTTAACTTTTTTGAAAGGAAGCAGGGAAAGAATGTCGCTTTGCTTTTTTTTGTTTATCCTGATGGGTGTGAATCCGCCTTCTTTTAAAAAATCTACTACTTGTTTTTCGGAGTTTGCGTCAACTATTCCCTTTCTTTTGATTCCGTTTTTATCTACGGCTATATATATAAATTCCATAATTTTACCACCAAATAAAAACCTCCTATCTTACATTTTCAAAGATTTCCACAAGTGGAATATCTTTTCCTCGTCTTGGAGGACAAAAAGAAAATATCAGGTTATTTATCCAATAAGTCTTAATAATTCTTTTTCTCTCATTGAGTAGCCTCTGGCTGCCTCAAGGGTTATTTGTCCATCTTTAACAAGGTGCGCCAGAGACGCCTCAAGTGGTATCATTCCAACATCCTGCGAGGTTTCTATGACAGAATCTATGAGATGAGTCTTACCTTCTCTGATATTTGATCTTACCGCGTTTGTCCCTATAAGTACCTCCGTTGCAACTATTCTTCCGCCGTCAATTTTGGGAAGCAGTCTTTGCGATATTATTCCTTCGATTGTGCTTGAAAGCTGTGCTCTAATTTGATTTTGCTGATGTTCCGGGAAAGCGTCAATCATTCTGTCGATACTTTGTGCTGCCGAGTTTGTATGAAGACTTGAAAAGAGCAAATGACCGGTTTCTGCTATGGTAATTGCTGATGCGATACTTTCCGGATCCCGCATCTCTCCAACTATAACAACGTCCGGATCTTCTCTTAAAGAAGATCTTAAAGCTTCATCCCAGGAAAGCGTATCTACTCCGAGTTCTCTTTGGGAGATAATACTTTTCCCTTTTGGATATACATATTCTATGGGATCTTCGATTGTAATTATATTCGCGGATTTACTCATATTTATTTCATTTGCGATGGATGCAATTGTGGTTGATTTTCCGTGTCCTGTAGGGCCTGCTACTAAAACAAAACCTTGCTTTAATTCCGCAAACTTGTGGCAAATTTTAGGGAGCTTTAATTCTTCTATGGTTTTGATTTTGGGAGGAAGAAGTCTGAAGGCTCCTGCCAGCGTTCCCCGCTGATAGTAAAGGTTTATTCTGAATCTGCCTTTGTCACCGTAATTCCCGCCTCCGTAGCCAAAAGAAAAATCTATGCCCTTATTGGTTATAAGTATTTCTTTCTGGTCTTCAGTAAGAATGGAAAATAACATGTCTTCTATAATTACCTTTGTGAGGGCTGGAATAGACGCCAAAAGCATTAATCTTCCATCTACTCTTAGTATTGGAGGCATTCCAGCTAAAAAGTGCAAGTCAGAGGCATTATTTTGTATAGTTTTATCCAATAACTCCTTTATTTCCATAACAAAAATAAAAACATGATACTTAATACATAATACATGATATTAAAATTATTTTTTGTTTCATGTAACTATTCACCTTTCCCCAGTAAACATGTCATTCTGAGGCTGAAAGCCGAAGAATCTCATCAATTTTGAGATCCTTCGCTACGCTCAGGATGACAACTCGCTGGTAAGAACTGAATACTAACTGTTTCATGTTTTGAGTATTAAGTTATTCTTGTGCTACTCTCAGAATTTCATCTATTGTAGAAACCCCCTCAATTGCTTTAAGATATCCGTCCTGTTTCATAGTAATCATTCCTTCGTTTTTTGACATATTTTCAATAGTCAGGGCGTCCGCTTTTTGCAAAATTAATTTTTCTATTTTTTCACTTATTACCATAAGTTCAAATATTCCAACTCTTCCATAGTATCCTGAATTCCCGCAGGAGTCGCAGCCCCTTCCTTTATATAATCTAAATTCTTCACTTTTGTCTTTTGGCAATAAATCTCCAAGGTTCTTTTTTATTTCAAGTATAATTTCCTGAGGAGGAATATATTCAATTTTACAATTGGTGCAAATCTTTCTTGCTATCCTTTGTGCAAGAACCGCCGTCATAGTTGATGCAAGAAGGAAAGTTTCTGCTCCCATATCAATGAGCCTTGGGAGAGTACCTGCCGCGCTTGACGTGTGAACGGTTGAAAAAACCAAATGCCCCGTTAAGGCTGCCTGTATAGCAAGTTCTGTTGTTTCCTTGTCTCTTATTTCTCCAACCAATATAATATTTGGATCTTGCCGCAGAAAAGACCTTAGTCCGTTTGCGAAAGTAAGTCCTACATCTGTGTTTATTTGCACCTGGTTTATGCCTGGAAGCTGATATTCAACAGGATCTTCAAGCGTTGAGATATTTACCTTTGTGGTATTTATTTTTGAAAGTACTGAGTAAAGAGTTGTGGTTTTTCCGGAACCCGTAGGTCCGCAGACAATGATTATTCCATGGGGTCTCAAAATTGCATCCTGGAGATTTTTCAGCGAAGATCCTCTAAGTCCCAGTTCTACAAGTGTAGGGATTCCTCCGGATTTACTTAGCAACCTCATAACTATTTTTTCCCCAAATACAATTGGAAGCGCACTTACCCTTAAATCTACTTCCTGACTGCTTATTTTGAAGTTAAACCTGCCGTCTTGAGGGATCCTGTGTTCATCTATTTTCATGCCTGAAAGTATTTTGATTCTTGAGGTAACTGCCTCCTGCACGCCTTTTGGCAAAGACAACCTTTCATATAATATTCCGTCAATTCTGTACCTTACTCTTACTCTATCCTCCTGCGGTTCTATATGTATATCGGAAGCTCTGCTTTTCATCGCGTACTCAAGTATTGTTGAAACTATTTTGGCAATAGGGGCTTCCTTGATTACCTGATTAATGCTTTCCTTATCAAAGGTTTTTACGGCCTGCTCTGTTTCCCTTAGCGCTTCCTTCACTTCACCAACCAGGCCAATGTTATATTCTGCCTGTATAGCGGTATCTATTTCCGAAGGTATTCCCTGAAAAACTTTTACCAAAAGATTTGTCTTTTGCCTTAAGAAATTAACCGCTTCAATGTCCAAAGGATCAATCATAGCCACTGAGAGTGTGTTATTTTCTTTGTCAAATGAGAAAGGCACCAGACTAAATTTTTCGGCCAGTGCTTTGGGAACACTGCTTAAGGCCTCGGGCATAAAAGGAAGAGTTGCCACAGAGATAAAAGGAATACCGATTAATTTTGCTCTTGCTTCATAAAACTTTTCTTCACTAACAGCTTTTGATTCAAGCAGCAACTTGTCTATGTCAATATTTTTCTTTATGGCTTCAAGTTTAAGCTGGGTATATTTTGATTGATCAAGTACGTGTTCTCTGAGTAGAATATCCGCGACAGTTTTAGTTTCATTAGATGGTTGGTTGTTATCCATATTTAAGCTTCTAGTTGTCAGCGTTCAGCGTCTGGTAATGTCATCCTGAGCCCCGATTTAATCGGGGTGAAGGATCTCAAACGAATTATAAAAACGAATGGGATTCTTCACTACGTTCAGAATGACAGTAGTCAACTGAACGCTAGTTTAATCGTATTAAAAAAGTTGTTATAATGTCAATATGCAAAGCTTGATTTTACTTGGGGCAGAAGAGGAAAGAAACGAATATGTACAGAATTTTATAAAAGACAAAAAAGTTAAAAGCTTCAATGTTCTTAAATTTGACAAAAAAATAAAAATCTCCGATGTTCGCATAATTAAAAAAATTTTGGCAATAAAAGAAGCGGTAACTGAAAAAAGACTGGTGGTTTTATCTGAAGACATGACTATTGAAGCCCAGAATGCTTTACTTAAAACACTTGAAGAACTGCCGGAAAATACTGACGTAATAATTTTATGCAGCAACAAAGAAAATCTTCTTCCAACAATTATATCAAGGAGTTTTATTGTTAATTTAAAGGTAAGTGGCATCTCAAAAGAAGAACATTATGGACACGATGATGCTTTTCTTAAACTAATAGGCGCAAAAAAAGAAGAAATGATATATTTTGCAATGTTGCTCTCCGAGAAGATATCTGCCTCTCCCAATGATAAAGAGCTTGAAAATTTTATTCTTACACTCAGAAAATTACTTTTTAAAGAAATATCAGGCAATAAAAATGAGGATAATATCTTTGCTATTTACAATTTGCTATCTGCTACTTGTGCTATATATCCTTACGTTTTAAACAATAATTTAAATAAAAAAATTGTCCTGGAAAAAATATTCCTGGAGTGTTTGATAAGAGGCACAGAGTCAAGGTCTGGCTTTATTTGAACTTGAACTTTAGAATTGGGTATAAGCATAAATAATCCTCTAATATTACTTAATGCATATAGATTATATGATTATCGAGTCCCATAAGAAAATGGTGGTTGACAAGCATTTAAAGTTTTGATTAACATCAATAAGTATGAAATTATTCAATAAACAGCTAAGAGAAGGTTTTACACTTGTTGAGCTTTTAGTTGTTATTGCTGTACTTGGAATTCTGGCAACCGTGATTTTGGTAGCAGTTGATCCTTTGGAACAATTTGCAAGAGGAAGAGATGCGTCAAGAAAAACAGTCGTAGGACAACTTGGTCGTGCTTTGTCTGCTTACTATACTAGTCAAAGCGCAACATATCCTGTGCAAAGTGCCACCTGGATGAATACAATTGGTCCTGCGCCAGCCGGTTCAGGAGACATTAGAACTATTCCTGTAAATCCTAATTATGCTGCTGGAGGTCCTAATTGTGCCGCTGCAGCTGCAAATCAGAATAATTTTTGTTATGTAATGAATGGTGCTAATCCTCCGGATGCGATAGTTTATTTAAGGCTTGAGTCTAGAAATGAGTATGCGAAATGTACAAATCCTGCAACAATGACTCCATTCTTTGTCTGGTCCTCAACAGATGGAAGAGCCGGACTCGTTTGCACAATATTACCTGCTGCTCCAGGTGTGGGAGCTCAAACTTGGAACGCGAAACAGTAATTTAAAAAGTTTAATACTTCTTTGAAATTAATATTCATATTGCTTTGTTAGAGGTAAAATTGTAATCTATAGTTAATGATATCTACTATTGTCTATTTTCTGGTTTTTATATTTGGTTCTTCATTTGGTAGTTTTTTAAATGTAGTAATTGATAGGTTGCCAAATAATCTGCCCCTTTTGATATCAAGATCAAGGTGTGAAAGCTGCAAAAAGACACTAAAATGGTATGACTTATTCCCTGTTTTTTCTTATCTTTTTTTGTTTGGGAAATGCAGGTATTGTAAAAGCATTATTCCCGCAAGAATTTTTTTTGTTGAACTTATAACCGGCACAATTTTTGCCTATCTTTTTTTTCTTTTCTTTTCAGGAATAATTAATGTTGTCTTATTTTTCCTGTTCTCTGTTATAGCTTTTTGCTTAATAGTTATTTTTTTCACGGATCTTAAGTTTGGAATTATACCTGATGAAATACTCCTTGTACTGTTATTTTCAGGTTTGGC
>MFNJ01000036.1:12929-14028 GCA_001782015.1 Candidatus Levybacteria bacterium RIFCSPHIGHO2_01_FULL_36_15 | reverse complement strand
TCTTCTTACTCGTGGTAAAGGCATGGGATTTGGAGATGTAAAATTTTCTTTTTTTGTAGGATTTTTGCTTGGCTTCCCAAAGTCACTCTTGGCTTTTTACCTGGCATTCTTGACAGGTGCGTTTATTTCAGTAATACTGATAGCATGGGGCAAAAAAAGATTCAAAAAAGATACGGTTCCTTTTGGACCGTTTTTAATAGCAGGAATTTGTTTGACAATTTTATACAGCGATAAAATATTTAGATTTTTAGGCGTCTTTTAAAAATGCCAAAATCCTTGAGTAAACTCAAAAATCGATCGAAAAACAGAGGCTTTACGATGCTTGAGCTTCTAACTACACTTGCTCTTATTGGTATCATGGCCGGTGTTGTCATGCTTTCTATAGATCCTGTTACTCAGCAGCAAAAAGGCTGGGATGCAAAGCGCAAGAGCGATCTTGGGCAAGTCCAAAGAGCACTTGAAATGTATTATCAGGATTACAATAGATATCCAGCATCCGGTACTTTTACTTTTGGCTCCGCCTGGAATCCTTATATTAGCATGGTGCCGCCCGATCCGCATGCAAAAACTTACATTTATTGGGTTGATGCTACAAATTTCCAGTCTTACGCGTTGTATGCGAATATGGAAAGAGGGAAGTGGGATTCTCAGGCTTGTGCTGGCGGGCTTGCTTGTCCAAATGCCACAGCAAGGGGCGTTGGAAATTCCTGTGGTGGAGCGTGTAATTATGGCGTTTCAAGTTCAAATATTATTCCATAATTTAAAAATATTATGTTGAAAACTATGAAGATAGAATCAAAACAATCGGGTTTTACGCTTATTGAACTTTTGGTCACTATTGCTATCATATCGGTATTAACCGGTTTTGTAATGTCAAACCTTATGGGAGGCAGAATCAGAGCAAGAGACGGACAAAGAAAGGTGGATCTGCGGCAGATTCAATCTGCTCTTGAAATGTACAGGTCGGATTTTGGTTATTACCCAAACAGCAACACTCCTGTTTCTCCTTGCGGCGGGTCATTTACGGGGGGAACAACTACGTATATGCAGAAAATATCCTGTGATCCTAAGACCGCAACTGCCTATACTTATACCCCGC
>MFNJ01000036.1:11966-12868 GCA_001782015.1 Candidatus Levybacteria bacterium RIFCSPHIGHO2_01_FULL_36_15 | reverse complement strand
TGACCAGGATACTAATATAGTAGCAGACGCAGCATGTACAGCTGTTAACGGAACAAACAGAAGGTACAGACTTAACAGTCCTTGAATATGATTAGGAAATTGAAACGTATTTATTCAAAAAAACAAAAAGGTTTTTCCGGTTTTACCTTAATAGAACTTCTGATTGTAATTGTGATTTTAGGCATTATTACATCTCTTGCGGTTGCCAATTATATGAGTGGTAAGCAAAGGTCAAGAGATACCCAGAGGAAGACAGATTTACTAAAAATAGAAACCAACCTGGAAATGTACAGAACAACAAACGGATATTATCCCGCGGATATTTCAAGTATTCCTAATCTTCTGAGCCTAAATCTGAAATCTCCCCTGCGTTTATTGACTGATTCCAGGCAAGCAAATCGTTTAAGTTCTTCCAATATTAATAGCTACGAAACAAAAAAAGAAAAACCTTTATACACGTTGCCTTTTATGCCAAGGGAAGCTTTCGCGGCGAGCAACAATTATCTTCCGATAGGTTATCATGATACTTTTACCTGCGCAAACAGCGCCGGTTGGTCATGTGATCAGGATAATTATAGCGTAGCCTTACAAGTGGATTTCTGGAGAGATTGTGATCCGGGCACATTTAACAACTGCATATTTGTGGGGTCAACAATTGCCAATATTCCGGCTGAAGCGGCTGTTGAGGCTGCCTGCGGCGGATATAATGCCCACCGCTTTTTATATAACACTCCTTCTTCGCTCAAGGATGGTCTTAATCATACGATTTATGCTTTTGGGGTAAACATTGACTCAAGTGGGACTAGGGGTGGAGGGAATCCTCTTCTTTCTAACTCACCCAAAACTATCAATTGTCCCGCTCCCACTCCTACACCAACAAGAACGCCTACGCCAACGCCCAC
>MFNJ01000036.1:0-11944 GCA_001782015.1 Candidatus Levybacteria bacterium RIFCSPHIGHO2_01_FULL_36_15 | reverse complement strand
ACAAGAACGCCTACGCCGATTCCTCCTACACCAACAAGAACGCCTACGCCCACACGCACACCAACTCCTACACGAACTCCCACCCCTTTTCCAACTCCTTTGCCTCAAAACATAACTGGCGATCCGGCCGGCGGAAGCTATTACTATGTCCCTATTCCACAAGGTTGCAATAATGTCAATATATTTTGCAGGCAATACTATTTAGTTGCCTGTCTGGAAAATAGAGATGATCCGCTTAGTGATTACACAAGAGGCATAACTCCCAAAACAATATGTACCGCAGGAACTGCGTCTTATACCATTGAAAGCAGTCTATGAAAAATATATTCCATAGAAAAAAAGGGTTTACCTTAGTAGAAATGCTGGTCACAATTTCAATAGTGACCCTTCTTTCCGGCGTGGGTTTTGCAGCATTTGTTTCTCACAGTAGAACTCAAGCGGTGGAGCAGGCGGCAAACGATTTGAAAGAAGGAGTTGAAAAAGCCAAATTTAATACTGTATCTTTTATAAAACCTGACGTTTCAGGATGTCCAAATCCATTTACAGGATATCATATGCATTTTTGTGTGGCTTCTAAAGCCAGTTGCAGTAATATTTATGATTTTGAAGTTGATTCGCAGTATTCTTACACCGATGCTGCCTGTTCGCTTCCTGTGTACAGGTATAAATTACCTCAAAATGTAAGTTATGGTGCGGGAAGCACATGCCGTGATATACGAATAGCAAGTATTTCCAATTTAACCAACGGTACAACTCTTCCATGCCAAATTGTAGTGTCAGCTTATGGTATAACGAAAACATTATCTATTGATTCTTCTCTAAATGTCTCCATAAATTGAATTTGTATCTTTTTTAAAAAAAGATATACTATAAATAGTGAGTTCATTGATTGTGAAAGCGGGCCTTTTTTAATAAAAAATACACCATCCGCAAAAAACTATATGAAAAGAAAAAACAATCATTTTAAAAAAGGACAAACTCTAGTAGAAGCTCTTGTTGCTCTTTCGGCGTTGGTAATTATAATGTCTGCGATCACTTATGCGGTAATCAGTTCAACATCCAACTCAATCTTTATTAAAAGGCAAAATCTGGCAAATAAACTTGCGCAGGATGGTATGGAATATTTTAGGAACGCGCAGGCAAATAATTTTTATATGGATGTTCAAAAGGGCGGTAGACATTATCTGCCGCCTCCTGCTCCGGATAACGCAACGTTTAATGATCTTATGACAAGAAATTTTTTAGCCAGTGATTATTGTTTTGACAGTCTTCATCGTCTTGTTGATGATAATAATGATCCATATTCCTGTACACATATAGTGATGGTGGACGGTGTGGATTGGTTTATAAGAATTGCGTCCGTTAATAAAAAAGATTGTACTGTAAGCGTGGATGGAGGAAGCGGCGCGAAAGTCGGCGCGCAAGTTGTAGTTACAGTAATGTGGTCATCGGGTAAGTGCCCGGTAGCAAACACGTATTGCTATAGTTCGCAAGTGTCATCCTGTTTTGTAAATAATAATCCAACGCCCTAAAAACTTTATGGGAAAAATAAAAAAATACAGTTTTGGTTACACCCTTGTTGAAATGCTTGTTGTAATTCTTATATTCCTTAGTATTAACGGCATAATAATTTCAATACTTTCTTCAACTCTCAGAGGTACGTCTAAAACAAAAATAAACAATGCTGTTGCGCAGAATGGTAATTACGCTTTATCCGTTATTTCAAACACAATCGCCAATTCTTCAAAGATCAATTCAATGGCGGGCAATACCGCCGCCTGTAGCGGTATCTTACCTACTCCAACACCCGGATTATCAAACTATATTGATTTGACGGGAATGGATGGAATTAGAAAAATTATTGTGTGTGATGATACTGCTCACACAATACGTTTTACAAATGGAGCAACAAGTTACAGTCTTATTGATACGTCGCAAGTTGTTCTTGCTCCCTCTTCGGTTCCTGTGTGGTGTTCTTTTACCTGCGATCAGAAAAATAATGATTGGCTAACTCCAATAATAACAGTAAGCTTCAGATTAAACCAAGCTCAAGGAAGCGTCTCGGAAAGGCAAGCATCAGCCGTTTTTCATACGTCAATTTCTCTTAGAAACTATAGATGAAGATTCAGACCTTGACATAAATTCAAATTTATTTCATTATAAATATAGATGAAAATTAAAAACACGCAGAGTGGGCAAATGCTTCTTGTGGTTGTTTTGGTTATGGTAGTGGCTTTAACAGTAGGACTTTCAGTAGCTTCAAGAACAATAACAAGCCTTAAAATATCTAAACAAAATGAAGATTCTCAGAGAGCTTTTCAAGCGGCTGAAACGGGAATTCAGGAAGCTCTGCAGCAGCTAAGCGGTAACCATACGGTTGCAGGAATTTTGGATAATCAAGCATCATTTAACGCGGTTATAAATCAAACAAGCGGTAATCAATTGCTTCTAAACGGTGGGGATGATGTTACTCAAGACAAAGGAATGGATGTTTGGCTTTCAGGTTACTCTCCGGTTATGTATGCTAATCCAATTTTTTCTGCAACTACCGGAACAATCACGTTTTATTGGGGTACGGCAGGGCAAAGTTCATGTACCCAGGGTGGTTCTGCCTCTGCCCCTAGAGGGAATACCGTAAGGCCTGCCTTGGAAATATTGTTGCTTTACCAAACGCCTTCAAATCCCCAGCTTAGAAAATACCTATTTGACGCATGTAATCCTGTAAGATTTCCCGGAGCACAGCCGGCAAGTTCAACAAGCACTACAATTACTGATGCGAACAATCCTTCAGTTAGCGTAACATTTATATACTCGGCCAATATATCAATTAATGCAGCATTAAATACGGCATTTATAGCGAAGGTAATTCCTTTATATAATTCAACTAAAATTGGTGTTGCCTCAAGCATATCTCTGCCTGGTCAGGGAAGCTTTATTACATCAACCGGATTATTTGGGGACTCATCAAGAAAAATACAGTATTTTAAACCATATCCTCAGCTTCCAGCAGAATTATTTTATGCGATTATTGCGCAAAATAGTAATTAAATATGAGATCAAAAACTTTTGGGCTTGATATGGGCACAACATCTATAAAAGTGATGTGGCTTGTTAGACAAGGTAATGAAATATTGCTTAAATCCGTTGCTTCAATTCCTTCCGCAACAAAAATTCTATTATCAGAATCTATTTATGACAGGCAAACATTAGCGGCTTCTATCCGGAGCTTACTTAAAAATGCCGGTATTACCATAAACGATGCCAATATTTCTTTACCTGAAAGTCAGGTTTATTTGAAAGTGCTTGAAATGCCCGAATTATCCGAACAGGAACTCCAAGCAGCTCTTACATGGGAGATGGAACAGCATATTCCTCTGCCTCTTGATCAGGTGAGGACTGCGTGGCAGATTTTGGATCACACGGAAAAAAGCGGGAAAAAAACAATGCAGGTTTTGATTGTTGCTGCACCTATTGGTATTCTTGATAAATACGACAAAATTATGCAAGCTGCGCAGCTTAACACCCGTGCAGTTGAGACTGAAATTATCTCGGTTCACAGAGCCCTTCTTCCAATATTAAACGGCAGCGGTGCAGATATTATTGTGCATTTAGGGGCTTCCACAACTGACGTTGCTGTAACAAAAAATAAAGTTATTAATATCGCATTTTCTATACCGCTGGGAGGAATTGCTATAACACGCGCAATATCTTTGGATTTAGGTATTGATATAACACAGGCAGAAAATCTTAAAAAAGCATATGGTCTAAGCCAAGAAATGCTTGAAGGTAAAGTCGGCAGATCGCTCTCTCCGATTCTTGAATCAATAGTTGGAGATATCAAAAAATCAGTTCTTTTATTTAAAGAAAAAAATAACAATGAAAACATCGGTCAGGTGATTCTCTCCGGAGGCAGTGCTCTTTTACCGGGTGTAGATGTTTTTTTTACAAGTGTTCTTGATATACAAGTGGTAGTAGCAAACGCTTGGGAACTAAACAATATAATTAATACCCCTCAGGAAGTTATTGATGATGCATCCAGTTATAATGTTGTGTTGGGTCTTGCTTTAAGAGATTTATTATGAAAGAAGATGTAAATTTGGCTCTATCAAGCGATGTACACATAAAAAAGAGCTTTAGGAAAGCAGTTATCATATCATTCATTTTTTTTGCTATTATGTCTATCATCTCAGCTGTCCTTATGATGTATAACCTTTTTTTAAACAATCAATTGAATGACCTAAGCAAAAAAACAAGCGATTTAAGATATAGTATTAATCTTCAGTCGACAAAAAAAACAAAAGTCTTACAACTTCAGGACAGATTGTCAAAAATAGCTGAAATTATAAGAACCAGAAAAAACTTAAATAAAAAAATCAATATAATTCTTAGCCTTGTGCCTTCGGACGGAATGGTGATTAAAAAAATAGAAGCAGATGAAAAATCAGTTTTAATAGAGGTGGGTTCGGCAGATCTATCCTTGTTTGATACGGTTTTTGCTTCAGTAAATATACTTTCAAAAGATTTTACGGGTGTTCAAAGCGTAGATCTAATATCCTTTATAAGACAAGTGGACGTTACTCAAGACTCTTCTAATCCAATATTCTATGAGATGATACTAAGATTTAACTATACAAATAATAATGGATAAAAGTATTAACTTATCTAATAAATTTAAAGCTTATTTTGTGCCGATAATTCTTTTTATTTTATCGTTTGCCTTAATATATTTTGCTATTATTCCACAAATATTTTCCATACCTGATAAAAAACAGCAAATGTTAGATCAGGAGTCCCAACTTGCTTCTTTAACAAATAGTTTGAATGTTTTAAGATCCATATCCAGCCAAAATCTTGACAGAAAAGTACAGCTTGCAAATACAGCTTTACCCAACAATAAAGACATAGAGCTTATTTATCAGAGCGTGGCTGTGGCAGCTCTTAAGTCAAACGTGGAGATTGCGGCCTTTGGTACAAGACCGGGTAAAATTTATAGTAAAGATGGAAATATTAAAGAAGGTGAATTTGAAACTGATGAGATGGTTTTAAAAATCCAAGCTATAAGCGGTGAAGCCAGGAACTTAACCCGATTTTCAAATGAGATACAAAAAATACTACCTTTGCATGATGTCAAAATTCTCAAGCTGAAAGAGGATAAATCAACGTATGAAGTTACATCTTTTTATAAGCCTTCGGACATAAAATCTCTAGTTGAGAGACAAGTGGTCAATCCGTTAAGCCGTGAGCAGGAAGAATTATTAAAAGTTCTGGAGAGCCAGTGGAATGCTCAGAGTTCCGTACAGGCTTCATTATCCGCTTTTTAGTAAATCTTTTCTTCTTTTTTTGGTGATTGCGACTGCTTTGTCCAAACGGTATTCTTCAATTTTTTTAAGGTCTCCGGATAATAAAATTTCAGGTACTTTTTTGCCTTTATAAACACCGGGCCTTGTGTATTGAGGGTATTCAAGTATACGCGTACTGCCAATTTTTGAAAATGATTCTAAAGACGTAGCATTTTGTTTTTTCAGTACGTCCGGAATAAGTCTTGCGACTGAGTCCACGATAAGCATGGCAGGTATTTCTCCTCCTGATAAGACATAGTCTCCAACAGATATTTCTTCATCAACAAAATTTCTGATTCTTTCGTCATACCCTTCATAATGTCCGCATATTAAAATTAAGTGTGTGAGTTTTGAAAAGTTTTCCGCAGTTTTTTGATTATATGTTTTGCCTTTCGGATCCAAAAGTACAACTTTTCCACTCATGTCATCTTCTTTTGCACTTTGCACTGCTTTATCTACCACGTCAACTCGGAGTATCATACCTGTTCCACCGCCGTACGGTCTATCGTCAACGGTTCTATGTGTTCCAATACCAAAATCTCTCAGGTTTATAAACTTGATCTTGATAAGTTTTTCTTTTTGTGCTCTTTTTATAATTGAATGGTTAAAAATGCCTTCAAACATTTCGGGGAATAAAGTGATTATAGAAAACAACATAAAGATTTGAGGTGAAATTTTCCTACTTTCAGGCCTCTTTTTCAAATACCTGAACGTCTACCCTCTTATTTTCTTTTACAGCCTTTATTTTAAGGATATTTTTCATTGAGTTAATAGTTCTTCCGCTTTTGCCTATAATTTTTCCAACCTGTTCTTTTGGTGCATAAATCTTAAAAGCAAGGTTCCCATCCTGTTCTTCCTCTTCAACTTTAAAGTCGGTTCCCTCATCTAAAATGTTCTCCAATATATACGATAGTACTTGTTTCATAATATTTTTTTAACTGATTCGGAAGGGGTGGCTCCTTTTGAAAGCCAGTATTTTAGCTTTTGTTCATCCAGTTTTTTTGTTACTGTATTTTTATCCTTTTTCTCGTAGGATCCAAGTGTGTCGATCGCTTTTCCATCTCTTTTACTTCTCTTTTCTTTTACCACAATTCTAAATTTTCTCTCGCCTCTTCTTCCCATTTTTGAAAATCTAATAACTAAAGCCATATTCGGTATCTTATCATTTTTTAGGTTTACAGTCAATTAGAAAGACTTATATATTCTCTTTTGAGAGGGCATTTTTGGCGGCCTGTTTTTCCGCATCCTGTTTGGAGTTTCCTGTGCCTGTAGCAAGCAGTTTAGTCTTAAGATAAACTCCTACGGTATATTTTTTAAGGTGGTCCGGTCCCTCTTCCTTGATTATTTTATATACAGGTGAAGCTTTGAATCTAGCCTGAATTTCTTCCTGAAGCTTACTTTTGGGATCTTTTAAACCGGCAATGTTTACCAGCGTGTTTATATGGTTTAATAATACTTCCTCAATGAAGCTCCGGGTTTTTTCAAGTCCGGAATCTAGGTACAATCCTCCAATTAAAGCCTCAAGAGTATTAGCAAGAATTGTTTTGTTTTCCCGGCCCCTGCTTTCCTCTTCTCCTTTTGAAAGCTTGAGGTATTTGCCTAAATCCAGTTTTTTTGCCACCTGGTAAAGCATTAATGTATTGGTGAGTGCAGACCTTAGATTTGTGAGTTCTCCTTCGGCAAGCTCAGGATATTTTTCATATATGTATGATGAGACGATAAATGAAAGTATGCTGTCTCCTAAGAATTCCAGCCTTTCATTAGACTCTTCATTGCGTCCCTCTTCATTTAGATAAGATCTGTGTACAAAAACCTGCGCAAATAAGTCTTTATTGTTAAATTTTGGAATATTCATGTCTATTTTTTATCCAGGAGTTTTCCTAAGGCTCCGTTAATAAAAGCAGGGCTTTTTTCTCCTGCCAGTTCTTTTGCCAGCTCTATAGCCTCATCAACTACTACTTTTGGAGGCTGCTTTTTTTCTATTAATATTTCAAAAACGGCTAGCCTTAAAATTGCCAGATCTATTTTATTGATCTTTTCAATAGGAAAAGATGGTGCTATTTTACTGATTGCTTTGTCAATTTTTGTAAGATTTTTCAGAATTTCCCCAATTTTGCTTGATTTGGATTGTTTTAAAAAACTTTCTGCAAATAAAAGCTTCACAATTTTCTGTCTCTTTTTGTGACGTGGATCCAAAGAAGTTTTCATGCGTGAGCGCTATTTAGTTAATTGTTTTCCCTTATAATAGCCGCAGCTTTTACAAACAGTATGTGCTTCTATTACGCTTCCGCAATTTTTACACAAAAGGATATTCGGAAGATTGAGCTTAATAGCTGCTCTTCTTTTACCTTGTCTTTGCCGTGAATGTCTTTTCTTGGGTTCGTGTGGCATGTGCTTATTTTACAGTTTTTTCTGTTTCTTTTCAATGGGTGTTTTTGACAACTTCTTCTTTCAATGTAGGCATGCAGCTCTTTTCTTTATTACCTTATCCGCATTAGTTTATAACAAGAGGTTTGCCGTCTATAAGGTATCGTTTGCCGTCAATTACGATAGAAGCTTCACCGCCATTCTGCCCTATGTTATTTATAATGAATGTGTGGATTGTGCTTTTTAACAGGCCTTTTTGAGGAATTACCGGCGTAGTAAGATTTGAATCGTAATCTTTGTATTCAAGATAAGTACTTATTGGAAGACTCGTAGTAAAATTTACAACAGCAGTATTTTTATCCGTCTTAAGAGTTCCAATGCTGTTGATTTTTACTTGATTTTGAGCAATTGAATAATTGTTTGTCGTTTTGCTCATTTGCATAACAGTTACGGGAATGGATAAAGACAGGATGAAAAAAATTATAATATTTAAGAAACTGTTATGAAGCGAACGTATTTTCAGGCCAAAAACCACCACTATAAAAATGATTGAAATTACAAATGAACCAATGCCTGCTGCCAGCGCATAGTTTAATGATCCGGTATCAACTGGTACAAGACTATACATAATTATATTATTAATATTTTATCTTTATAAAATCAAGTATGAAGATTAATCAGAAGAAATGTTTTCTTCCCTGAAAGTTTTGATTTTTTTGATAAGCGCGGGGTAAAGAGATATTTCCGGCAGTATTTTTTCTGCTTCATTTTTTGTTTTTTTAATAAGTTCAAAATCTGAAAAAGAAGCTATTTTAAGCTCTGTGTTTCCATGCTGCAAGGTTCCGAAAAGTTCCCCCGGCCCTCTTAATTTAAGATCAATTTCAGCAAGTTCTGCTCCTAGATGATTTGTTTCAAGATACTTTAGTCTTTCTTGAACTTTTTCACTTTTTGCGTCCGTAAAAAGAAGGCAGAAAGATTGTTTATTTCCTCTGCCTACTCTTCCTCTGAGCTGATGGAGTTGGGCAAGGCCAAATCTTTCTGCGGCTTCTATCAGCATGATTGTGGCATTTTTAATATCTATTCCCACCTCAACAACCGGAGTCGCAACCAGTATGTCTATTTTCCCCTCTCTAAAATCCTGAATTATTTTATCTTTTTCCTTGGATTTTAGCTTTCCGTGTAAAAGTCCAATATTAAAATCCTTGAAAACGGAATTCTTAAGCCTTTCGTATTCTTTTACAGCCGCCTTAACAGTTATCATGCTTTCAGATTCTTCAATAAAAGGACAGATTATAAATACTTGGTTTTTGCTGCCCTTTTCATCTTGTTCCATTATTTTGTCTTTTATCCATTTGTATGCCGGCTCTCTTTTCACGGAAGGAACAAGCCATGTTTTTATTGTTTGCCTACCGCGTGGCATTTCATCCAGGTATGAAAAATCAAGATCCCCGTATAAGGTTAAAAATACCGTTCGCGGAATTGGGGTTGCGGTCATGGTCAGAAAATGCGGATTTAAACCCTTGTCTCTGAGAACCGACCGTTGCTTTACTCCAAATCTTTGCTGCTCGTCAATTACAACAAAACCCAGATTTTCAAACTCAAGGTTTTTATTTAAAAGAGCATGTGTTCCAACAAAAATATCAAGATCGGTATTTGAATCAGATATTATGAATTTGGAATTATGGTTTTTTTTACTTTTTTTGCCTCCTGCTTTTTGATTTGAAATCCCGATTTTACTGCCTCCCGTTATTAAGCACACTTTTATGCCAAAAGGAGACAAAAGGTTATTGATTGTATCAAAATGTTGTTTTGCCAGGATCTCAGTGGGTGCCATAAAAACAGAGGTAAATCCGTTAAGATAAGCAATATACATGGCAATTGCTGCAACCACTGTTTTTCCAGATCCAACATCCCCTTCCAGCAGCCTATTCATAGGACTTGCTGAGGTAAAATCTGCGGATATATCCTTTAACGCATTTTTTTGCGCGCCTGTTAAAGTGAAAGGAAGGCTTGCAAGAAGTTTTTCCAGCTCATCTTTAAAAGGCGATATTTTAAGTATGTGGGAAGTTTTTTTTGTCTGCCACTCACGTTTTCTGTATGCTGCAGACAGTTGAATTAGAAACAGTTCATCAAAAGCAAGTCGCGCCAAACCTTTTTTGGCCATTTCTTCATTTTTCGGAAAATGACTCTGCTCTATTGAAGTCTTAAAATCAAGCAATTCATTTTTTATAATTATATTTTCCGGAAGATACTCATGAAGGCTGTCTTTCGCTTTATTGGTTATTAATTCCTTTACTCTGTTTCTGATCCATTTTGATGAGAGTCCTCGCGTCTCAGGATATACAGGTACAAGTCTTCCTGTATGCACAGTTTCCGCATTTTCATCTGAAAGTACCTCATATTCTTCCACAATCATTGTAATCTTATTTTGAAAAAATATGATTTTTCCCGCAACGCTTAAAAAGTCCCCGGGCTTGATAATCCTTAAAATAAACACTTGATTAAACCAGATGCAAAGAAGCGTTCTGCCGGACTTATCCTGGATTATTATTTGTTGTATTTTTTTTCTGTTTTTAGTGTAAGTATTTTTGACCTCAAGCACATAACCCTTGACAGTGGCTTTTTCTCCTGCCTGTAAAAGGTTAACTTTTGAAATTACACTCAGATTTTCATATCTTGAGGGGACATAGAGAAGCAAATCCTCCACCGTTTTAATTCCGAGTTTTTCAAGTTTTTTGGCGTTGAATTTGTAGGTCAGACCTAGTGTTGACAGATTTGTCTTTAAATCCATTGTGTTCTTATTGGCCCAGGAATGGAACAACAGATCCTGCTATAAGCGCAAGAGATGAGATAATTATTATTGCTTTCCAAACCCATTTCTTCCGTCTTATAATGTCCATGTTATTATAATAACATATTCGGTTTTAGAATAAAACAACACAAGTTCTAAAAACGATTGCAACATCCCCGGGTTAAATAATTAAGAGTAAAATTTCACTTCCTGGCTAAGATTGGAGGTGAAATAACTTTGAGTAAACATACTAAATTAACCAAACCTGAGAGGGTGTTGATTTCGCAGTGGATAAAACAAGGATTTTGTGGAAATGAAATAGCCAACAGGCTAGGTCGTGATAGATCAACTGTGGGCAGGGAGTTAAAAAGAAACAAAACTAAGGTAAGGGTTGGTAAATATGATGAGGAAATCTATGAACCAAACCATGCCCAGTTTGTAGCTGATCAAAGGAAGCAAAAAGCTTTTAATGCCAAACAACCTTTAAAGAGTAAAAAGATTTATGGGTATGTTATGGAACATTTAAGAGGTGGCTGGTCTCCGGAAGGGATTGCCGGCAGGTTAAGGAAGGAAGATTATCCTAATGACCCCTCCTGGTGGATCTGCCATGAAACAATTTATGCCTTCATCTACAAGGAAAAGACAGATATAACCAGGCAGGGATTAATCACCCAATCACTGCTTGATAAAAGATTGGAGTGTCATAATCAAGCCATTACAGTGACTGATTTTGACAGGCCATTATATGAGTATTTACGCAGGAAACAGACCAAAAGAAGGAAAAGGTCCGGCAGGAAAGTCCACCGGTCACATATCCCCGATAGAGTCAGTATTCACCAAAGACCTGAAGAGATTAACAACCGGAGTAAGTTTGGCCATTGGGAAGGTGACACAGTTGAAGGCAGAGGCCATAAAGACGGAGTACATACTGAAGTGGAAAGAGTATCAAGATTAATTGAGGGCAGAAAGGTTAAAGCCATTGACAGCCAATCTGCCCTTGATGCCCAACGACAGATATTTACTTCATTACCGGAAAAAGCCAGAAGGTCAACTACTTTGGATAATGGCAAAGAAACCCATCTGCACTTTAAACTGCGGGATGATTTGGATATGGCAACTTTCCATGCTGATCCCTACTCATCCTGGCAGAGAGGAACAAATGAACATGGGAATGGGTTGTTAAGATATTACTTTCCTAAAGGGACTGATTTTACCAAAGTTACTGATGATGAACTTCAGGATGTAATTTGGGAGCTTAACAACAGGCCCAGAAAAATACTACAATACAGAACAGCTCAGGAAGTATTTAATGAGCACCTTAATTTACCCTAGATGTTGCGTTCGTTCCTAGAATACGGGCAATTATACCTTCAGGGTATTTAGGATAGCATGTGCGGATTTTTAACAGAATTAATTTACGAAAAGCTTTATAAATCTTCTTTTCCCT
>MFNJ01000035.1 GCA_001782015.1 Candidatus Levybacteria bacterium RIFCSPHIGHO2_01_FULL_36_15 | reverse complement strand
TTATACCTTCAGGGTATTTAGGATAGCATGTGCGGATTTTTAACAGAATTAATTTACGAAAAGCTTTATAAATCTTCTTTTCCCTATTCTTAAATTATGTTCTCCTTTTTGAGGTTTAAAATATATATCCTTTACTATGTTTTCGTCAATTTCAAGTCCGTTTTGCTCTATTAGTCTTTTTGCTTCAGAGCGACTGTCCACCATTTTTGCATTGACTAAAACATCTACCACTGATAACTTATCACCGGCATTGATATTTAAAACAGGCAAATCTTCCGGAATCTCTTGCTTCTGCACTGTTTTTTCAAAATATTCCTGTGCCTGTTGCGCATTATTTTCCCCATGAAGTTCACTGGTAATCTCAAAAGCCAGTAATTTTTTAACTGTCATAGGATTTTCTCCGCCTGAAAGTCTTGATTTTATTTTTTCTACTTCAGAAAGTTCAGTTTTTGTTGCAAGAATATAATATTCAATAATCAAGTTATCTTTTATTGACATTACTTTTCCGTACATATCAGTTGGCTCATCTTCAAGCCAGATTGCGTTTCCTCCGGTCTTGCTCATCTTAAGCCCGTCCGTTCCGGTGAGAAATATGTTTGACAAAACAAATGATTCCTTATTTCTTAAATTTTTTTGAAGAGTGCGTCCTGCCTGCATATTGAATGTTTGGTCTGTTCCCCCAAGCTGTAAGTCTGTATCCATTATATAACTGTCATATCCCTGCATAACAGGATATAAAACCTCATGTAGCCCCACTTTTTTGCCTTCAGTTAACCTTTTTTTAATAAGTTCACGGCTTATGAAATCGCCTAAAGAAAAATGATGAGTCAATCTTATTGTTTCAGTAAATGAAAGATTTTTTAGCCACTGGCTATTATGCTTTATTTGTACCTTTGAAAAGTCAAGAATTTTTTCAGCCTGTTTTTTATAGTCTTTAAAATTTTGCTCAATTTGTTCTGATGTTAAAGATGGTCTCTCCGAGTCTTTATCTGAGGTGTCCCCTATTAAAGCTGTGAAATCACCAATTAAAAAAATAACGTTATGTCCCAGTTCCGCAAACGCCTGAAGCTTTCTCAGAGGAATAGCATGTCCCAAATGTATTTTTGTAGCTGTTGGATCTATTCCAAGATAAACATTAAGTTTCTTGCCGGACCTGAGAATTTTTTCCAATTCTTCTTTACCTGGAATTATATTTGCAACTCCGCGAGTGAGCGTTTCTTGTATTTTATCCATTTAATCTGATTATACACGAAAAAAATCTCAAATCTCAAATCTCAAAACTTTAACTGTCTGGTACAGTTGCGTTTCCATCTTGATTTATTATCGGGGTTAAGCTTTAAGTTTTGTGGCGCATTTAGTATAATATTCTTTGCCTTATGCAATACTATAGAAATTCTTCTGTTTACAGGCGAAGAAGACTGAGGTTATTAGGGTTTAAAACGGATATCGTGACGGTAGGCAGCATTTTAAAAATTATTTTTTTTGGTTTGCTTGGCTTTGTTATTTTATTTTTTATTTTAGTTATCTGGTACAGCCGTGATCTTCCAACTCCGGGAAAGCTCGCAAATCCCAATCTTCATGACTCCACAAAAATAATGGATAAGAATGGTCTTGTTCTCTACTCAATTTATAAGGACTATAACAGAATCTACGTTCCCCTGAATGAAATCCCTAAATCTTTACGAGATGCAACAATCGTTTCAGAAGACAAGGATTTTTATAAAAATCAGGGATTTTCTTTGGTCGGATATCTAAGGTCTGTAAAAAACCTTGTTTTGACCAGGAGAGTTTCAGGCGGCGGTTCCACAATCACACAACAGCTGGTTAAAACCGTTCTTCTAACGCCTGAGCAAAGCATAAGCCGCAAAATAAAAGAACTGATACTCTCATTGCAGGTTGACCAAAAATATTCAAAGGATCAAATTCTGGAAATGTATTTAAATGACGTTTCATACGGAGGTACCGCAATCGGAGTTGAGGCGGCAAGCAACCTGTATTTTGGAAAACATGTTAAAGACCTGCGGCCTTCCGAGTCGGCTTTTTTGGCGGGTCTTCCTCAGGCTCCGTCTTATTATTCACCATATACTACTCAGAACAAAGCCTATGTTGACAGAACGCGATACGTTCTTGACAGGCTATTTGCTGAAAAATATATATCAGCAAAAGAAAAAGACGTTTATTTTAAAGAAATACAGAGATTTAAATTTTCCGAAAAAGAAGGTTCTTTTAAAGCACCGCATTTTGTAATGTATGTGCGCGATAAGCTTATAAAAATGTTCGGTGAGAATATGGTTGAAAAAGGAAACCTTAAAGTTATGACAACTCTTGATTATGATATTCAAAAGAATGCTGAAGGTATACTCAAAAGCGAACTGGATAAGCTAAAAGGCTATAATGTAGGAAACGGATCGGCAATAGTTTTGGATCCTAAGTCTGGAGCTATTTTATCAATGGTTGGAAGCCGGGATTATTTTGACACGGAAAATGACGGAAATTTTAATACCAGTACCTCTTTAAGGCAGCCCGGATCGTCTCTTAAACCAATAATGTATGCTACGGCATTTGAGAAAGGTTATACTCCTTCAACGCTTATCATGGACATAAAAACAGACTTTCCGACTCTTGATCCGGAGTATCCAATATACACGCCTGAAAATTATGACGGAAAATACAGAGGCCCGGTGCAAATAAGATTTGCCTTAGGTAATTCTCTCAATATACCGGCTGTTAAAATGCTTGCAAAAGTTGGAATAAAACCCGTCATGCAGCAGGCGTATGATATGGGAATTGAAAATTGGAAGCCTACAACGGAAAACCTTCAAAAAGTAGGACTTTCTTTGATTTTGGGAGGACGTGAAGCAAGTCTTCTTCAGATAACGGGAGCATATTCGGTTTTTGCTGCAAACGGCATAAAACGTGAACCTTTTGCAATTAAGGAAGTGAAAGATGCGAATGGAAAAACTATTTATAAGCATGAAGATCAGCAAGGAGAAAGAGTTCTGTCTTCTGAAATTTCATATCTTATATCCCATATCTTGTTGGATAACAATGCAAGGCAAGATGCTTTTGGCGCTTCTTCCTGGCTTGTGATTCCCGGCAAAACTGTTTCTGTCAAAACCGGAACCACTGATCTGAAACGGGACAACTGGACAATAGGATACACACCTTCCTATGTGGTTGGCGTTTGGGTGGGAAATAACAACAATACTCCCATGAATCCGGTAATAGCCTCAGGTATAACTGGCGCTTCACCCATCTGGAATAAAATAATTCATTTCATTTTGAAAGACAAGAAAGATGAACAGTTTCAAAAGCTTGACAACGTTACGGCTCTTGAGATAGATGCTTTTTTAGGTGGCCTGCCGGTTGACGGGCAGGCAAAAAGAACGGAATACTTTGTAAAAGGTACTGAGCCTACAACCGTTTCTCAAATTTATAAAACGTTTAAGGTTTCAAAAAAGCAAACCAGCAAACTTGCCAACCAGGATGAGTTAAATCACGGCGATTATGACCTTAAAGATTATATTGTTTTTCAGGAGACAGATCCGGTATCTACGGATAATAGAAACAGGTGGCAGGATGCAATTGGCCAATGGTTAAAAGACAATCATAAAGATGATTCAAAATATTTACCGCCCACAGAGGCTTCTGATTATAAATATGAACAGCCAACTCCCACCCCAACGGTAACCAGTACTCCAACCCCAACTCCAACAGTAAGTACTACACCCAGTCCCACGCCGTAAAAAGCTTTTTACCAATGAAGCTTCTTATCTCAACCTCAACATTTTCCATATCAGGTTATTTTTGCATTTAGTTCTTTTTTGAGGACGGATACAATATTATCTCTTATTTTTGCTATTTCTTCTGTTGAGAGGTTTCCTTCCGGATTCTGGTAAATTATTCTGAATGTCCTTTTATCTTTGTATGCGTCAATAAGACTTACTTCTCTGACAAGATTGCCCTGTTTTTTTATAAGAGATGCAATTTGTGCGTATGTAATCCTGGAGTCAAGAACCAGATTGATGTCTTCAATAACAGGCGGAAATTTTGGAACCGGTTTGTAAAGTTTTTGTTCTCTGGGAAGATCTTCAATAAAAGTATAGTTGAGCTGCGCGTATGAGATGTCCTCACCTATTCCGAATTTTTGAAGAGTGTCATAAGAAACCACTCCTATTTTGCCGATAGCTTTTCCTTCATATATAATAATCGCCTTTTTGTTTGTATCAAGAATCTTGTCATTTTTATCCGCCTTTTTGAACTCTACTTTTTCTTCTATTGATAAATCTGAAAATATTCTTTCAAGTACCCCTTTAAGTTTACTAAAGTTTAACTTATTGGAAATAATTCCAAGATGGTTTTTCTCTTGGATTTCTTTAATATTTTTTCCCTGATAAACCCTACCCAGTTCAAAAAAATTATTTCTAAAGTCTTTATCCAACGTTTTATTGTATGAAATTGCGTTTATCAATCCAAAAAAAAGATTATGCCTAAGGTATTCAAACTCTTTGCTGACAGGATTATCTATTCTTAGAACATCTTCTTCCCTTAGCCCAATTTTTAATAAGTCCTCCTCGCTTAAAAGACTATATGTATAAATCTCATTGAAACCGCATCCTGACAGAATATTTTTTATTTTCTCTTCCAAATTATAATCTTTGAAATATGGAATACTGTTTGCCGGAAATTCTGTTCCGGCAGGAATAGTTTTCGGGAAGCTGTTGTAATTATAGATTCTTGCTACTTCTTCAAAAATATCCTCCTCAATTTTTAAATCTCCCCTGTACGTTGGAATAACAACTTCCATTTCATTTTTTCCCTTATTTTTTGCCGCAAGATTAAGTTTCTCAAGAATACCGGTAATTTGCTTGTTTGAAAATTCTTTTCCTAAGATCCTTGCAAGCCTTTTTACGTTAATCGTAATTTTCCGATCTTTGAAATCCTCTTTTTTCAGGTCAATTATTGGTGTTGCAATTTGTCCGCCTGCGTATTCCAAAACAAGCTCTACAGCTCTTTTTAGGGTCTCTACAGTTCCTCCTGTGTTTGCGCCTCTTTCATAAATTTTTGAAGCATCAGAAGAAAGAGATAAACTTTGGGAAGTTTTACGAATCAGAAATCCCGGATAAATAGGTACATGAATAAATATGTTTTTGGTATTTTTATCAACTGCGGTATTAAATCCTCCTTTTATTCCGCAAAGATCTATTACGGTTCCTTTTTTGTCTCTTATGATAATTGTGTCTTTGGGCAAATAATACTTTTTTTCGTCAAGGCTGGTAAATTCTTCTCCGGTCTTTTCTTCCTTTTCAATTTTCATGTAGTGTCCGTCAATCTTGTCGTAATCAAAAACATGCAAAGGATTTCCCAGCTCCAGCATCACGTAGTTTGTTATGTCCACTAGATTACAGATAGGTCGGAGATTCATTTTTTTAAGCCTTTCCTGTATAAATTTCGGCGCTTCTTTTACGGTAACATTTTTTATAATTATTGCGGTATATCTTGGACACAAAGAGAAATCATTAACTATTTTAATGGAAAGTTCTTCTTTTTTGGGGGCGTTAATTTCAGAAACTTTGTAATCTGCTTTTTTGTTTTCCACTGCTCCAATTTCACGTGCTATACCAAGTATGGAAAGTAAATCCGGTCTGTTTGGCGTAATCTCAAATTCAAACAAAATATCTCCGTCCGGAAGTTTACTTATCTTTTCCGTACCAAGTCCGGTTTCGGTTAGCTTTTCACCGAGTATTTCGGGTTTTTGATCGATTTTAATAAATTCATTTAACCAGGAAAGCGGCGCTAACATATTTTTATAACAGTCTATACTCCTGTAATTTTTTAAATATTGGTTCTGCTTCTGGAATGCACACGGAAAAATCAATTTTTTCTGCATCGCACCATTTTGCATCTTTTGTTTCTGAGTCGGCGCTTACGTTTATTTCTCCTGAGACATATCTTGCGGGAAATCCAAGAACTACTAAATGTATATCTTCTTCAGGCATGCTCAAGTTTGAGGAATGAAGAACCGGTTTTTCTGACAAGAGTTCAATATCAATGCCCGTTTCTTCCTTAACTTCTCTTTTTACAGTTTCGATCGGGTCTTCGCCAAATTCCATTCCGCCGCCTGGAAACTGCCATTTATCATGAGCATAAGGAGTTTGGGGCTGATTTCTTTGGCTGAGAAGTACTTTGTTGTTTACATCAAAAACCACTCCCACAACTGCTACTATCCTCTTTTGTTTTTTTCCATCACATTTCATAATTAAAATTGCTTTAAAATTCTAAAGTCCGTGTTTGTCAAA
>MFNJ01000034.1 GCA_001782015.1 Candidatus Levybacteria bacterium RIFCSPHIGHO2_01_FULL_36_15 | reverse complement strand
TTTTTCAAAAAAAGAGGAGGCTCTGGCGTTCATTTCTAAAAATATTGATGAAAGAGTGGAGGAAAAACAAAAAGATACTCCAAGCGGAGGCGCAACTTTGGGAGTAGTCATAAAAACAGACACTTTTGGCTCTTTGGATGCGGTAGAACACGAACTTCAAAAATTGGGTAACGATAAAATCACTATTAAAATAATTTCAAAAGGCGTGGGAAGCATCACAGAAAAGGACTTAAAAACGGCAAATATAAAAAACAGTCTGGTGCTGGGCTTTAATGTAAGTAGCGATAAAAGTGCTGAAATGCTGGCCATGCGAAACAATATAGAAATAAAAACTTATAAACTAATATATGAGTTGGTTGATTATGTAAAGGAAAAAATAAAAGAAGCCACTCCGATAGAAACAGTAGAAAAAACGACCGGTTCCGCGACGATACTCAGAATCTTCAGTAAGACTAAAGACAAACAAGTAATAGGCGGACGAGTAGAAGAAGGGGAAATCAAATCTGGTGGAACAGTAAAAATATTGCGCAAAAATATTATTATCGGCAATGGAAAAATAAAAGAACTCCAAACCCAAAAAATTAAGGCTGATATCGTAAAAGAAGGGCAAGAATTTGGCATGATGGTAGAATCAAAAATAGAGCTAGTACCAAAAGATATTTTGACAGCCACATCTTTGGTAAAACAATAATAAATTATTTATCTTAACAAGATGAAAAATATAAGCAGACATAAAGATGAAAAGATGGTTTCTCTTATTTCTAGATTTGCTGCTGAGTATTTTAATTTAGAATCAAACAAAGATTCCCTTATAACCATCACTAGGACGGATGTGCTCGATCGAGGCAGAAGAGCTTTGGTATATTTTACTGCCCTGCCAAAAGAAAAAGAAGGAGCGGTTTTGGAATTTGCCAAGCGACGCAAGAGAGATTTTCGTCAATTTATAATGGGTAAGAAATCTTTTGGATTTGTTCCAAGAATAGATTTTTGTATTGATCTCGGCGAACACAATCGCCAAAGAATTGACGAACTATTTAACGAGGAGCAGTAATTGTAAACAAATTATTTGCAGTATATGTTTTTACCACTTATAATTAAAAAGTGGGTATAAAACATAAGGTCAACGAAAAATTTTTCAAAAAATGGTCACCCAATATGGCATATATATTGGGATATATTTATGCGGATGGAAGTCTTACAAATTGTGACTATATAAGAGCTAGATATATTCAGATTGTGAGTACAGATGAAGATTCTTTAGAGAGAATAAAAGCAATGATGAGTTCAGAGCATAATATTACCAAACATAAATCACTATATTTAAAAGGCAAGACAATATATAAATTTAAAATTGGTAATCATGAAATTTACAACGACCTGATTAAACATGGTTTATATCCAAACAAATCTCTTACCGTAAAATTTCCTAAGGTCCCCATAAAATATTTCAGTCATTTCATAAGAGGATATTTTGACGGCGATGGTTGTATATATCTTGAGAAAAGAAAAAGTCACACAGGTAAAATCATCATGAAAAGAATCCGCACAATTTTTACAAGCGGAAGTAAAATTTTTCTTGAAAAAATGAATGATGTAATAACACATTTGGGGGTAGACAATGGAAAAATTTACAATAGCAAAAGATCTTTTCAGCTTGTCTTTAACAATAAGGATTCTATAAATTTGTTTAAACTCATGTATAAGAATGCTGGTCATAATACCTTTTTTATGAGAAAATTTAAAAAATTCAGTGATTATTTTGAGTTACGACCCATAAAAGTTGATGCTATAATAAGAAATATACTGAATTTCAATAAAAAGGCCATGTGGTGAAGAAGCTAACACGGCAGTCTGCAAAACTGCTACACGAGGGTGCGAATCCCTCCATGGCCTCATTTTTTAAGACAATAATTTGACAAATAAATGCTCGGGTGGTGGAATGGTATACACGAAGGACTTACCCACAAAGTAGAATGAAATTCACTTTGGGGTACCCAGAACCGAGCTGTGCTCTGGTTCTGGGTAAAATCAAATTATGTATTACGTATACGTTATAAAATCAGAATCGGGGAGAATATATGTTGGGAGAACCTCCGATTTAAAAAGAAGAATAGAGGAACACCAGAACGGTAAAAATCGCACAACAAAAAGAATGGGTAAGATAAGATTAATCTTTTATGAAGCATTTTTAGCAAAAGAAGATAGTATTAGAAGAGAGAGATATTTTAAAACAAACCCTGGTAAAAAATCCTTGAAATTAATACTTAGAGAAAGTATTATGTTACAATCGATTATTAAGTAATGCCCGGGTGCTGAAATTGGTAGACAGCCTTGACTTAAAATCAAGTGAGGTAAAACCTCGTGTGGGTTCGATTCCCACCCCGGGCACCACAGATAGGACAATCAAATATGCGCCCATAGCTCAGCTGGTAGAGCAGTCGCCTCTTAAGCGAACGGTCCTTGGTCCGAATCCAAGTGGGCGCACTCGGTAAATTGGGCAGGTGGTGAAATGGCAGACACACCAGCTTTAGGAGCTGGCGCCGCAAGGCATGGGAGTTCAAGTCTCCCCCTGCCCACTTAAAAGCAAAATCCGCCGGTAAAGGCGGATTTTGCATTTTATGACCCGTCCAATTTGCATTGCAAATTGAGTCGGGCAGGTTCTCATTCTCGTAAGCCGAATTCTGTTTTGATTGTAGTAATTTATCTGTCTCGTCTGTTACCAGAGAGATCAAGCGGCACTTCCGCTTTTTGAGCGGACACGGCCTTGCACACAAGTAAGGATTTAGCCGTTGCATCCATACATTTCTGCATGACAATTCCCGAAGGAATCTCTCCCCTTTCGGTTTGAGCGTTTCTGTTCGCACCTCTATCCTTGCGGACGACGGGTATTACCCGCTACTATCTCAAATTAAACTGATGTGTGTTCGGACTTTCCTCCCCGACTAAAAAAATCGGAGCTACTACCCGGAATGAGAATCTACCGTCATTCTATCACATTTTCAAAATCTAGCAACATTTTACTTGCATTTTTTTGATAGATGTGATATAAGTAACCTTAGGAAAGAACCTTTACAAGGAGAAAAAATGGGAATAACTCAAAGTCTGATTACAGAACAGGAGCCACCCATACCACCAAACAGCAAGGGTTGGTTTCAAATTATTGTCGCTTTGTCTCTGTATCTGGCTATCTTTTTTGTCGGATACCACTATACAGAGCCTGGCGGAGAAAAATGGTGGGTAGCAACACTGGCTGTGATAGCTTGCCACATCTTCCTCAGTATCGTAGTTATCAACGAAAGACAACTCGGGGCGATGTTTGTCCTGGGCCATGCAATACGTGATTTAAAATCCGGACCTCATTTTGCCTTTTGGCCTCTCTGTTATGTTCGTAGAGAGACTAAAAACATCATCCAGATAGAGATTGGGGTTCTGACTGAAGCAGAGAAAGCTAAGGCAACTACTTTAGTCAGTTCAGAGTCCATCTACTTACTGGAGGATCCATTTTATGTCAACTGGGGTGACATAAACTCTGCAAAGGGTGTCACTGATGAAGAGAAAGATAGATTTAAAGACAACCCGTATGGCAGACCGATGGTTACAGCCACACATCTAACTGTGAGATTTGAAATTTGGAGCCTCACAGGTTTGATCAAGAAAGCCGGTAGTCTGTCAGATGCGGTTGAGCTTATCCAGAAAGTGGCCACTTCAACTCTCATCACCTATGCAGGAAAATCGTTTGTAGGAAGAGCCCTTTCCGATATGGGGACTCTGGATGATGATTTGAAATTAGCGATTGAAGAATTTGTGGCTGACCCTCACAGTAGAAGCTTTAAATCTAATCCAAACAGATCCTGGGGTGTAAATATCAGAAAAACCCAGATTACTCGCCTTGGTACAGCTAAAAGAATCAGTGAAGCACAAGCAGACCAAGGTAAAACCATCTACAACGCCCAAGCTGAGAGGATTAAAACTGAGGAATTGGCCATCGGCCAAGCAAAAGCTACAGAACTAAAAGCCAATGCCGATCAAATCAGGTTAACCAAAGAAGGTATAGGTCGAGCAGAAGCTGAAAAGCTTTTGCTTCTTGCCAGAAAAGGTGGCCTTGAAGAGCTCGCCAAAATCGCAAAAACAACAGAAGGACAGCTTGTCCTCCAGCTAGAAGCCCTTGAGAGAGGTCTGCAATCGGGTAAAGCAATTATTATACCCATGGAACTCTCAAAAATCGTCGGTGCTCTTGGCAATAAGCTAGCTTCTTGATTCCCCCCCCTCTAGCCGTCGTCCGCAAATGCGGGCGACGGCTTTACTTTTTTATATAGATATGCTATGATACAAGAGTGGTTAGATCTTTGACATTTCGTCAGGAGGGTAAATGGCGATAGTTGGACCAATTATTGTAGCACTGGTCATTTTGACAGTGTTGGCAAAAAACCGAAGTATTTTTGGAAGACTAAAAGGGAGTTCCGAAAAACTGGGGCTCTCAAATCCAAAATTTCTCATCACTATCGGTATCATCGTTTTTAACTTGATAAGTTTTACGATGATTCCGTGGTGGTGGAACATCCTCACCAGTAATTGGTATGGATTTGCAGTCTTCAACATTGGATTCTGGCTAGCATTGTATCTTCGCACTATTAAAAACAATGCTATAGCATCCAATGTATCAAATATCATCACGGTCATGCTTGTGGTAGGACTTGCCACCACAGCAATACATCAATACCAAAACCGTGAAAGCTCAGATAACAACGAAGTGGTGAAAGACAAAGCACCTGTCGCCAATCTATCAAGGGTGCCGGCGGACATTGCCCTCCCTATCATCGCAGAGTGCGAGTCTGGTGGCAGGCAATTTGAAGATGATGGAGTGACACCATTCAAAAATAGAGAAGGTTCATCTGCCATCGGCAAATATCAAATCCTAGCTTCAGAGCACGAAGAGCGTGCACTGAACAAGTACGGGTTTGATATCCGGACAGAAGCAGGGAACGAAGGCTACGCCAGAGTTCTCTACTCGGAATCCGGTACCAAACATTGGGAAGCCGACTCTAAATCATCTGCTTGCTGGAGACCACAACTACAAGCTTACACAGGAAAGCCCAGCAGAACGCCAACCCAAGAATCATACAGTTTAACCGTAAACGCCCCAGTTGGACCTTCCAGTTACGAGATTGAAGTTCCAATTGGATTTGACTTCTCGTGGGGGGGATCTGAGGGATCATTTGTTGTTGAAAACGAGAAAGGTATCCAAGCTAGGTTTGACCCAGACAATAATCTGTTTGAAGATCTACCCTGGATTAACCAAGGAGAAAAGTCTGGTTTTTCCAAAAAACTGAAGTTTAAGTCTCTCTCAGACAAGCCGGCCAAGGTAAATCTGAGATTTACAAAACAATCCATGAGGGGGAGCTCACGCTCCCCTTTTCTTTTTATCTATTTTTATTTTTTAAGGAAAAAGGCCAGATGGAGGAGTGATACCAAAAGTATCGATGATAACCCTTAAGATGCCATAAACAGAAAACATTACAAAAATACCTATGACTCCATATTTAACATTGTCTTTACTTTTTTCCAAACCACCGCTATCGTCCGCTTTCCATATCATTTCGGCTATGCCATAAAACAAAAATATAGTGGCAACCGTAAAACCTAATATGATTAGTGGGTTTATGATTAAAGTAGCTATTTTACCCAAGAGAGCATTTATTGTCATACCCATATTCTAGCAAACTAGGATTAAAATAAAAAATGCGGGGTGTGCATTTCACATTCCCCACATTTTTATTTCAAACTTTAGATTAAATTGTCTACGGTTTTTTAACTCCAGGAACAGTAATGTCGCTATTATCCGTAACTCCAACGGCAGTTTGTATAAATCTTACCAATCCCCAAACAGAAGCCATAACGAAGAGTGCTACCACACCCCATATCATCGTTTTCTTGGCCTGTTCTTTGTCCTCTCCTTTACCAAAGATGTATTTCACCAAACCCCAGAAGAAAGCGAGTAGGGCTACAGCAAACAAAATCGGAATGAGTGCATTTACTATTGTTCCTAGGGGCGTTATTATATTGTTCGTAATATTTTGTAATTGGGCAAAAGAAACAAGAGGGAGAGCTAAAGTTCCAATAATTAGCGCTAATTTTTTCATGTGATTTTGCGAAATCATGTCGTCCCAACGTCCATTGAGGGACGACTTTTTTCACTTATAAACTATTAATTAATAACT
>MFNJ01000033.1 GCA_001782015.1 Candidatus Levybacteria bacterium RIFCSPHIGHO2_01_FULL_36_15 | reverse complement strand
TATACATGGCATGTCTATATGCTTCTTTGCGATCAGAAAACTTTTTACGTTGGCATAAGTGACAATCCGACAACGCGATTATCCGAACACAAAACCGGCAAGTCATTTTTTACTAAAAAGTTTTCTGATATTAAATTCGTTTATTGCGAGCAATGGCCGAACAAACATCGTGCTGTACTCCGCGAGAAACAGCTCAAAGGATGGTCGCACGCAAAGAAGCAAATGTTGATAGATGGAAAGTTGGGTTATAATGTTTGTACTGAGCTTGTCGAAGCATTAGGCAGGGTGGGATGACTTGCCCTGAGTCTACCGAAGGGAATCCCATCGGGCCCGCCAGATGTCCAAGTTCGAACTCTTGGATTTAGGTGTGGTTTTGGCACGACAAAGCTTTATCCATCATTTCCTTGAGGTAAGCTGGTTCAAGAAGGTCTGCTTCTGTATTTATTTCTGCCCAACCATCCTTTTTGCCAATGTTATTTGCATAGTACATTTCGGGCGATCCTTTGCGAAATACAAAAACTCGTTTTGCTTCCAAATCTGTTATCAGTTTTTCAAACCCTGCAGACTCTCCCTTTTCAGCGATTTTTTCAATAACGTATTTTAGGGAAGGGTCTCCCTGTTCCGTCCATTCAATATGTGTTCGTAATGATTGAGGGATGTTTTCGTCCATTCCAATTTCTTTCATCAGGTTTTTTGCATCTCTGCTGAACAAGCAATCAAGGTCGGCAATAATTACCACGTCATCAAAATTCATTTGTGTGTAAAACTTTCTTGTTTGCCTTAGCTCCTCCTTGCCACCGGCTTTAACAAAAAGTGTGAATTGTTTTGGAGGTAATATGATTTGAAATACAGACAGTAATTTATTAAAGAAATTTTCATCATGGTCACCTTCGATCAAAATTATCCTGTCTGCAAATAAACCCTCTAAGTTTCCACGTCGCTCAAGATTGCGTTTTACTAGCGTGAAATCAATACCGCTCTCTGGTGGGTTGGCCGCTTTTGTTCCTACCTCGGGTATCTTTCTTACTTTTCTATATCCATTAATAACCTCCGGAGAGATGATGAATGGCGAATGCGTTGTTGTTACTATCTGATACTTATCTACAAGCGTATTCAACACTGCCGCTAATTGTTTTTGCGCAAATGGATGCAAAAATGTTTCGAATTCACCAATCAGGAATATAGGTGTTGGTCGGGACTGGTATCGCTGACCATGTTTTGCCAACAAACGAAAAAGTGCCAAAAGCATCGCTCTCTGCAGTCCATGACCCTTCTGTTCGATCTCAGATTTATGCCCATCATCTAAAAAGATCTTCATCTCCTTGGTAATAACTTCTTCATCCGGAAGTTGAAATTCAATCGAAGGAATGACATCTGAAAACTCACCTTCAAATTCAGTTCGAAGGTTGCGCTCCAATTGTGTAAGTTCTGGGGAGCGTAGTCCCTCATCGGCACTATGTAAAAAATCATTCAAGCCCGAAAGTGCGGTTTGAGTCTTTTCTTTTAAGGTACTTAGAAAAGTTATAAGTACCTCCTTCTTTAACTTACTCAGGGCGGTATTTTCCTTACTCTTCAGCTCGTCGAGAGTATCTGCAGTCGCAACAATTGAAATCGGATCAGGTAATATCTTGAGGAGGTTGGTTGGGAAACCTGTAGCGTTATGAACTGTACCGTCACTTTTTAATACTCCAAAAACAGTACTATCTTCGTTGTTAGGGTCAAGAACCCTTACAACTTTTAGTACCCCGTCAGTCATGGAATCTTCGATTGCTTTTTTGTGATTACTTACAGAAACTAACGAAGTGAAATCTCCGACACCGCTGAAATGACCCTCAATATAAACAGGTTGCGATTTATCGTTTTGCAGAATCGCCATGTCTGTCTTTGTCGGAGTCTTTGTTGCTAACAAAGTTTCGATCGCCTTCAAGTAGTGAGATTTGCCCGCATTGTTGCGACCTACGAAGTAAGTAAGCGGATCAAGAATTACCCCATCTTCTTTGATGGGGCCTAGATTTCGGATAATTATTTTCTTTAATAAGACTCGTCCCATAGCTTTAATATTCACATTCTATTCCTCTCCAGTTGTATTGTAAAGCATTGTAAACTATAATTATCTCATGAGCGATAAGGAATTTTACCGAGCAGAAGATCTCGCAGATAAACTCGAGGTCAATATCATGACCATTTATCGGTATATCAAGGCCGGAAGACTTAAGGCACACAAGATTGGCAAAGAGTTTCGTATACCAAAAGATGAGTTTGAGCGTTTTTTAAAGAATACGAGCACAAAATGATGCGCGAGATATTAAAACTATGAGATTTATTGGAAACAAAGAGCCAATTGTAAATGAAATAAAAGACCTCTTAAAAGAAGAGGGACTTTTAAATAAAAAGTTAAAATTATTTGACGCTTTTTGTGGCACTGGAGCTGTTGCCGATTCGCTGAAAGACTCTTTTGATCTGGTGATAAATGATTTGCTTAGCTGGTGTGTTATTTACACAAGAGGAAGAATAACAGCAGAAACATGTGAATTTAAAAAGCTTGGTTTTGATCCTTTTGAATTTTTAAACTCAAGTAAACAAAGCAAGAAAGGGGTTTTTTATAAGACTTATTCACCGGGTGGCTCAAAAAGAATGTATTTCTCATCCGAAAATGCAAGTAGAATAGATTATTTTAGAGACTCAATTGAAAAATGGAAGCAGGGCCATTTAATAAATGAAGACGAGCACTCATATTTATTGGCGAGTCTTATTGAATCCATATCTTTTGTCTCCAACACTGCAGGTGTTTATGGAGCTTTCTTGAAGCACTGGGATCCTCGTTCGAAGAAACCGATAACTTTCCAGAGAGTAGTATCAAAGAATACCAAACATTTAAAACTTAAGTCTTACAACGATAAGATAGAAAAAATAATTGGTGAAGTTGATTGTGATGTTCTATATCTCGACCCGCCATACACTCAAAACCAATATGGTACACAATATCATTTGCTCGAAACTCTAGTACTAAATGACAACCCAAGTGTAAGTAGTATTACTGGGTCAAGGCCAACGACCCCAATGAGATCAGATTGGTCTAAGATGTATAAAGCACATATATTATTTGACCAAATCATAGGTAAAACAAAAGCTAAGTATATAATTTTTAGTTACAGTACCGATGGTTTTATGTCGAAAAGCTTTATAGAAGCTAGTTTGAAACGTTACGGAAAGGATGGTACTTACAAGTGCAAAAAAATTTCATATAATAAATATACAAATTTCAAATCAAGAGGCAAAAGAGAACACTTTGAGTACCTATTTTTTATAGAAAGAAAAGATGCTTCTGAGATTCATTACGAATCTCCATTAAACTACATCGGGAGCAAGGCTCAAATCATACAGGAAATCAAAAAATATCTACCAAAAAATATTGGTACATTCTTTGATATTTTTGGTGGTGGTTTTAACGTTGGAATAAATTCCAACGCAAATAAAATTATTTACAACGATATCAATCATTTCGTTAAAGACTTAGTAGAGTCCTTCAGAATACATGATACATACCAATACCTTCTTTATGTTAAGAAAATAATTAAAAAGTATGGCCTTAAGATGGAAGATGCAACGAGCTATCTGAAGGCAAGAAATCATTATAATTCCTTACCATTTGAAAAAAGAGATCCGAGATTTCTGTATACAATTATTCTATACGGGTTTAATCAGCAAATTCGTTTCAATGGTAACCACGATTTTAACAATCCGGTTGGTATGAGGTGGTTCAATGATAAGGTTCTTGAGAAAAAAATGAGTTTTGCAAGAGTGATAAAAGAGAAAAATATTTCTTTCAGTAGTTTTGAATATTCGCATTTTTTGGATAAAATAAAGAAAGATTCGTTTGTATACATGGATCCTCCTTATCGCCTCACTACCGGATCATACAATGACGGTAAAAGGGGCTTTAATGGTTGGGGGCTTACTGATGAGATAAATTTGTTTACATTTGCAGATTCACTAAACAAAAAGTCCATACCTTTTATGATTTCATATATTGTTGAGCATAATGGGAAAACGAATACAGAGTTTAAAAATTGGGTTAAATTGAACAATTATCGTTTGGTAAATATTGATAAAAAAAATGGTAATCAAAGAGACGAAGTGCTTATAATGAATTACGACTAAGATGGCAAAACCACATTTTGTAATTAAAAATAAGTTCCAAAAGAAAGATACTTCGTATCGTGATTTATTAACCCCCGAAATACTTGCTGATATAAGTCTAAAGGTCACAGGTCGTTCAGATTATACATGCGACTTTGATGATACTGGTTATAACATAGGAAGACTTGTTGAGCTTGACTATGAGGGCAAGAAAAATTACATATCTATTTCAGAAACAGATATAAGAAGTAGAAACTCGAGTTTTCAAAGTTTTCCAAGCGCACTTGCTAGATACATTCTCGAAGAAAATCCAAATAAAGAGATTTCTTTTTATTTCCATCCTTCAATTATTGGAAACTATGAGACGCCTTATTTCATATTTATGTATCGCCTAATGAAAACCGCAAAAATAAGGTTTTTAAATGAGGGAGAATATTTAGAACAGCCAGTACATCCTTTTACAACAGTGGCAGACATTATTGCTAACAAAGAGCAAATTCGAAGCAAAAACAAAGGTAATAAATCTACCTATGTTACAAGAGGTTCTAACAATGAGTTACAGATCTTTGGAAAGACGTACGGTGCCAACAAGTACGAAACAACTATTCTTTGCTTAGCTTTATCAGAGATTGCCACTTCAAGAATTCAGCTGTTTCAGATTGGCGAAGGTGGCCTAACTGAATTACCAGAAAAAGCTAGAGAGGCTATCGAATCACTAGGTAAGGTGGAAATATACACCTCTGATCGAGCCATCGAAAAAATTGATTTTGAAGAAAACGATAGTTTGCGCTCTATAGAGTATGTATATAATCTTCTTGAAAGACTTGGTGATAAAAAATGTGCTTTTTGTGGGTGCGAAATACCACAAATCATCCAAGGTGCTCACATTTGGCCAGTATCTGATATAAAAAAAGATAGCAGCTTATCACAGGATGAGAAATTGGCCTGTGCATTGGACGGCGAGAACGGCCTCTGGCTTTGTCAGAATCACCACAAGTTGCTAGATGCAAATATTTTAAGAATTTCTGAAACTGGAACTGTACAGTACAGATCGGCAGTCAATGTGTCGGATATGTCCTTTTTAAGGGAGATAACAAAAGAAACCCAGCTTCAGGGAAGAATTCTTTCAGAGAAATTTATGAATTACCTAGGGAAAAGAAATTACAGTTTGAATGAGTCCTTGTATTGCTAAATAGAATAATCAACCTCATTTTTACCCTTATCGGATTTTGGTTTTGGCACCTCGAACCACTCGGGATGAACTTTGTAGATAGCCCTTAATTCCTGTATACTTTTATCAATATCCTCGAATTTGAGCCGCTTTCTTGGTTCAAAGTTGCGGAGATCGTGCCCGCCAATGCAAAAACAACGTCCCAAATTGGGACGTTGTTTTTGTGATGGCGGTGCCTTTTGGTTAAAATCCGAACTTTTTTTGAAGAAAATCCGGACTGCGAATTTTGATTGCCGCGCTTCGCGCGGCAGGAACGAAACCTGACGCTCGGGCGGGCAAAAAGGAAGGGGGTTGGGGGGGGAAGGAATTTTTGCCCGCCCTCGCTTTCGCCACTTCTTTTTTCGCCGCCGCAATTTTTCGTATTTCGCTTTGCGAAATGCGCCGCCAGAAAGGAAGTTGTGTTTGTCCCGCCCGCCCATACGCGGGCAACAATAAGGAACTCCCTATGCTAACTATAGTATGTAGAACTAAAATTAGCAAGAAGTGTATACTAAAATTATCAAGTATGAAAAGAGAAATTTTAATAAAATTTGGAAACAAAGTTAGAAAAGAGCGTGCTAAATTGGGATTATCACAGGAAGGGTTAGCCGCTAAAGCCGGCGTTCATAGAACTTACATAGGAATGATTGAGAGAGCAGAAAAAAATATAACCTTGCAAAACATAGAAAAAGTGGCAAAAGCACTCGGTTTAAAGTTGCCCGATTTTTTTAGCGATTTTTAATTATGTCATCATTTGATAAATTTCTAAAAAAGTTTGTAGAAAGTTCCAGCGGGAAAGAGCCGATGATTTTTAGTGTTTTGGGCAATGTTTTTTCAATGAGAATTATCGGAAACAAAACGCACGGCGATCTTGCCGAAATTGCTCTCACGGAATACATAAATCGGTTTGTTGATGGTTTTA
>MFNJ01000032.1 GCA_001782015.1 Candidatus Levybacteria bacterium RIFCSPHIGHO2_01_FULL_36_15 | reverse complement strand
GTAGTTGCAAGATCAATGTTTTTTGTACCTATATCATATTTAGCCGCAATAACTGAATCCGTAACCACATATAAAGAACCTGAATGACTACCGTTATTACTTGCCCATGCGCCTCCTACTACAAAATCAGGTGTGTCGTTATTATTCACATCTCCAATCGCTTCAAGTGCGTTTCCCAATAAATCTCCCGCTGAGGCCCCATCTATTCTTAATGAATAATTCGTATCAGTTGTTATATTTACATTGTTTGCTGTTGAAGCCGCATAGCTCCTAACCTTGCTGTTATCTATTATGTAAACACTACCAGAATTACCTCTGCTGTTATTAGCTGCGTAAATATCGTTAATGATTAAATCAGGCTTTCCATCATTATTCACATCCGCAATTTGTGGCGCACCAACTGCTACTGTAATATTAGTGTATTTAATATTATAATTAGTTGCAGTTGCTAAATTGATTGAGCCGGAATAAGTATTAATAGTAGAACCAAAGATCACGAAGACATAGCTTGACATTGTACCTATTACTAAATCCGCTAAACCGTCTTCGTCAAAATCTGCTGATTGAACTGAATAAAAACCTGCAAATTCAAAAGCTGCTGATCCATCAAGACGAACATTGTAAGTAGTACTGTCTGATAAATCATTAGTCGCCGGTGCACTTGCAAAAACTTTATTATTGGAGACCAACAGGAAAAACAATATGTATAAAAGGATTACTAAACGGCTAAAAAACGAGGTATGAATTTTAAAACCGATTTTATTTCTCATAATATATAAATTCAGGGTATAATTTACTTAAGCATATCGTTTATTTTATTTTATCATGTAAACAACGAGTCTGAAAATATCCATATATGAGTACCTCAAACGAAAACTGAGGAATCAAGAAGTAATGAAAATTGAGAAATCACTTTACAGTACCAGACTCAACAACTTGCTCTTGACGTCATGTTTGTTCTATATTAGAATAATTAGCCTAAATTTTCATTCCACCTTCCATTTGTCTTAGCTTCACACCTTTCCTTAATTAATCAATTAGCAAATGTTCAATAAATTTCGTCTGTTTTTGATAATCTGCTTGATCCAGTACAAATTTCTCATAATCCATAGGTTTTTTAAAAAACGATCCAACCTCGCTTATATTTACCATTTTATTTTCAACTATTTTCAAATAACCCTGATAAGATGACCACTTATAACTACTTAAATCCTCACTTTTAATAATATAACTTGTTACAGGATTAAGATGAATATAGCGGGATAAATGAAGCAGTTGTTCATCATCCTCAACATGCACTGCCTTAAAAACTCCTTGAAAGA
Organism: Candidatus Levybacteria bacterium RIFCSPHIGHO2_01_FULL_36_15; assembly: GCA_001782015.1. Classification (GTDB taxonomy): domain Bacteria; phylum Patescibacteriota; class Microgenomatia; order Levybacterales; family GWA1-39-11; genus 2-01-FULL-36-15. The sequence continues at coordinate 5,094 of MFNJ01000032.1, read as the reverse complement.
GCGGACCAACTCTTTCATATTTAGTATTAAAATATTTCGTATAACTGTTTGTAAACTTTGCCATAAACTTAACTATTCCATTATCTTTAAGCTGTTTTAATAAAAAATGGAAATGATTATTCATGAAACAATAAGCTATAATATCAATTTGAAGTTGACTTTGACCTAAGTTGCTTAAAAAATCAGCTTTATCATCTTTATTTAGATTTAAATATTTAGAATATCTGATAGGAATACCGCCATACCTATAAAAACTAATGGCGTCTATCGCTCTAAAATACTCATATTTCGTCATAAAAATAGGCCGTTTTTCAACTCCGCGATTAAACACATGGTAATATTCTCCATTAGCAAAAACTATTTTTCTATTTGAAGGCATTATTAAAGATTAACAATGGAAAGGACACGTGTCAAACTAATTCAAATGGAAGATGGATAATATTAGTAGATGGATAATATTAGTATATAAAAATTTATGAAGTGATGGTTGCTGGGATAAAAACAAACATTTTTTTTGCTCTAGGTGTACTTGGGCCTACCATCTTCCGCCTCCTCCGCCTCCCCCTCCACCGCCTGAGAAACCCCCGCCTGAGAAACCGGAAGAGGAACTGGGAGCAGAAGTTGTAAATGTAGAATTCATTGATGAAACAAGGTTATTTGCAGCTAAATAAAAAGCAAGATTTCCGTTATACCAGCTGGGATTATAGTCCGGATAAATCTCTTTTAACTGTTCCATAAATTCTTTGATAAATCCAAACGCAATGGCATAAGGAATAAATTGCTCAACAATATATAAGTTTTTGGCCTGCCATGTATAATTTCTCTTCATGTTTTTAAGGAAAAGCTTCAGGCCGTCTATCTTCAGATCCGCTTCATCTCCCAATTTTGTCCTTCCGTTCAATTTACGGGATAGATAAATAAGCAGTATTCCAAGTATCGGGCCGCCAAAAAAAATTACGGTTATTCCCGCAACAAGCAGTAAATCCATTCTCGTTTTTGGATTGTTGACATAAAATCCTCTTGTAATCAAGGACTTAAATATTTCCTCCTGAATCTGGTTGAATGTCAGATAAAAGTCTTTTTGAACAGATGAAAGCTCTGCTTTATTTCCGTTTTCAAACAATTTATCAAGCAGCTTTTTTTCAAAATTTTCCGTTCCTTCCGAGTAATCTTTTAATTTTGAAATAACGTAATCATGATCTTCCCCAAAAATCCCGAGCGTTTTTTTCTTTTTAACCTGTTCTATTTTTATGTATTTTCTTATTGCCAAATCAAATATTGTTGCAACAATATCATTTCTATCCACCTTGTATATATCATTGCTTCCGGCTTCTGCCGGCGTAATCCTTCTCCCCGCGTTGTCCTTTGGAATGTCAAAATTAACAGCTGGTGCACCAAGACTTTCCTTCCTTTTATTTTTTTGATACCAGATAAAAAGCACCGGAGCTATTATCAGATTAAAAAGTACAGGCACTCCCAAAAAGAAAATGAGCGATAATGCAGTAGATGGACCTTTGTCCTTTGTAACAGGTGATTGCTTTTGAAGCGTGCTTGGAGGAAAAGTGTTTTTTGGAAAACTCCAGACTGAGGTCAAACCTTCATACGGCTGCAAGCGGTCTTGCGTGCGAATCAAAGATATTTGGCTGTAATCACAGTTTTTTTCCGTTGACTGGGCGCTTCCCGTAAAACACGTTGCCTTATCAGGAATCACATTAAAATCTGTAATAAGTCTTGAAGAAGCTTTTAAAATAGGCACCTGCCAACTGTTTCCGGTCACATTCCAATAAATTTCATCATGATCCGAAAAATTGCTACCTACACCATTACTTACCGAGTAAGAAATTGTATAAACACGCTCTCCTTCTATCAAAACATTTGCCTGCCCTATTTTAATGGAGATTATGGAATCAGTTTGGTTGCTTGAATAGTTCTCCTGTACTCCATCTCTTAAAACGCTTTTGACATTTATTTGTATAACTCTGTATAAATCTGAACCAACTTTTGCAACTAAAGGAATATCACGAAATATACCATGTCCTTTCTCATCTCCAAAGTCGTAAACAATATTTTCATTTATATCAAGTGTTCCGTCTTTGTGGGCAACAATCTCCGTGTCAAAACTTCTGATAGAATCACTGGCTAAAGCTTTTGAGGGAAAAAACAGAAACAGAAAGGCAAATATAAATATGGAAAACAAAAACCTTTTCATCTCTATAATTATGACACACATTACCTGAAGATTTTTTATTTTATTTGTCCGCTGCATTGTCTCCAACAATCCGGCAATATTTGGTAATATCTGGAAATATCAGGCAATATCTGGTAATATTGAAAATATGCTGATCCCACCTAAATATATCTTGACTTCCAAAATTTCACAATCCCTTCAATCCATTGAAGCAAATAGACAAGTAATCAACTCCATCTTGGTTCCTCCGGAAATTGAGACAAATATAAGAAGACAGTCAATTTTAAAAAGTTCACTTTTTTCTGCCAGAATTGAAGGAAATCCCCTAACGCTTGAGGAAATTACTCATAAAGCTTCAAAAGATCAAAAAAAAATTGAGGTTTTTAATATTTTAAGAGCTACACAATTTATATATAATCGAGGCGCGGCAGATATGACGCTAAAAACGATTTTGGAAATTCACGGTAAAGTAATGGACAAACTGGGAACATCAAAAGGAAAGTTTAGAGCAGAAATAAGCGCGATCTTTAATACTGCAGGTATTGCTGTTTATCTTCCGCCTCCTCCGCGTCAAATTCCAACTCTTATGGAAAAGTTGCTTAGCTATATCAATAGCTCTAAAGAACCGTTTGTTCCTGTACGGGCTTGTCTTTCTCATTATATTTTTGAGAAAATCCACCCCTTTTTGGACGGAAACGGAAGGGTGGGAAGACTTATGCTTACCGCGGTTTTGGAAAAAAGCGGATACGGCATGAAAGGCCTGCTTACCATTGAAGAATATTTAGATTCTCATAGAAGCCAATATTATCAATCTCTTGAGGATATACAAAGAGATACAACAAGTTATCTGGAATTTATGCTTGCCGCAGTTGCAGCTACCTCAGAAAAAGCAAAAGAAATAGTGCTTACAAAACAGAAAATAACTGCAGAAGATTACCTCCTGCCAAGACGGGCTGAGATTTTAAACATAATCAAAGATCATGGATTGGTAAGCTTTGACATGATACGAAGAAGATTTTTAGCAGTAAACGAAAGAACTCTAAGATACGATCTTAAAAAATTGCAAAACAGCGGACTTATTAAAAAGAGAGGGAACACAAAAGGAGTCTATTATGAAATACCAGGAAAAGTGTTACATTGACTGAAGATTTGTTATTTTATTGGTTCCTGACCAGTAAAATTCTTTTCCGGAAGCATCGGCTGCAGAAATTCTGTAATCATACTCTACTCCTTTTCTGAGATATGAAATTGTGTAAGATGTAATATTTGCAGAAATATTTCTAACGGCATTGGTAAAGTCGGAATCATTTTCTCCCTTATAATATATATTATAAATAACCGCTCCGGAAACTGCCTCCCAGGATACAGTTGCCTGGGAAAAAAGCGGCCTCACAATACTTATGCCCGCAACGGCTTGAGTAAGTGGCTTTTTATTTAAAGCTCCAACGGCTACAAAAAATAATACCGCAAGACTGCCAAAGATTATTATTCTTTGAAAACCGATTTTAACAGGAGTTCTGGTCCTTCTTGAAACTTTCACGTGCCTGACTCTTTTATGAGCTCTTTTTTTCACTGTTATATTAAGATTATTGAAAATAAAATGATTTGTCAAGTGGCTCGCAGAGCTCGCTCTGTAAAAGGTACAAGCTTACTCTTCTGACAAGATTGTGTCCAAATTACTACCTGAAATTTACATGCTTATTTTATAATTCAGACGTAAATCAACATGAATGAAAATAGAAGACCGATTTCAAAAAGAGAATTTCTTAAGCTTTTCAGTCTGGCAGCAAGTGCAAATCTGCTTGCAGCCTGCGCGGAGCCACAAAGGCCTTCTGCAACGCCCAAACCAGCTTCTGTACCTGACGTATCAAAGCCAACCGCAGTATCTAAAACAATTCCCTTGCCTACAAATCCCGCACCTGAACAACCCGGTTTCATAGTCCCAAAACCTGCGGAAAAGTCTTCTACGCCTGCTATTTCATCTGAACTGCTTCAGTCCGATTCCAGAACTAAATTAACGCTTGAACAAGCAAAACAGGGTGAAAAAGTCGATGTAAATAAACCTCTTGTTGAGTATGTCTTCAGGTTTCCCTGGGAGGGAAACTCCGCGATTATCGCGCTCCTGGACACGGTAGAGGCAGATCAACAACAACAGCAAAAAGAAAAAACAGCAGCCGTTTTACTTAGCGCAGACTGCATATATGATGCTTTCCAACAAAACAATGATTTGGGAAGAGCTATCACTCCGGGAGCATGGCGTCCCAGAAAAAGACTTGATAAGCTAACTGCCAATGTATCCGTTCCATCGGAAATAGGAGTTCCAAAACCGGTGCTAAACGTTAGGGAAATAAGGTATAAAAGCGTAGATCAACAATGTAAAGAAACAACAGCGTCTGAAAGATTGAAAGATTTTGTAAGTAAAATCAATTGGGATGACATACCAAAGGACACTGGAAGATTTATTGGCTGGTTTGCGAGTAAACTCGCAGAAGGTTTAAGAAGCGGGCTCTCAACTCCTACCCCAACACATTAAATTACCTATTAGCCCAGGTACAATATTGAAAAGTTTTGCTGTCCACACTGAAAACATTACTTTATCAATGTATAGCTTCCTATTAAGGGAAGCGGTTTCATTTCACCTTTTGCCGCGCTAAGCACGCCCATCACCCATAAGACCAAAACTCCAAGCCCAACAATCATTGAAATCACCGCACCAATCAATGGTATTATTGCACTTACAAACCACACAACCACCCAGATAATAAGTAGTATAAGTGATTGGTTAGCATGAAACATGGCAAGTTTTGAGTTTTTCGCAGCTAAAATCGGTATAAAAAATAGAAAATAAGCCAGTATTGCAAACAGCTTATCATTGTCTAGATTAGATAAATTCACTTTGCCCGTCT
>MFNJ01000031.1 GCA_001782015.1 Candidatus Levybacteria bacterium RIFCSPHIGHO2_01_FULL_36_15 | reverse complement strand
TACAAAGAGAGCATCTTTTTTCCTGACACTTTCACTTCTCTTTTTCGGTTAGGTAGACATAACCCCTTCACTTCACTTTTTGATTTGGTAAGACTCGAGCTTGACATGAGCTTGGCATCATGTTATTATGTTTTTGCCTTGGAAAATCGAAAAAAGCATGATGATTTTTTATCTTTTAAAAGACTGATTTTGGGTTCTTATCTTCTGTTTTTGATTCTCCAAGGATTGTAAATTTAATATTTTTTTGAGTATAAGTGGTAGAGCGGAATGCGTTGATGATTCAGTTAAGCGTGAGCATGCTTGCCTTAATACCGGGCTTGTAGTTCAGCTGGCCCCGTAAAATAGCAAGCGATTGACGGGGTAAATAGAACATTAATAACTAGATAAACTTCATTTGTTTAGTCCGTGAGGGCCCGAAGTTTAGCTGGTTGAACACTTCATTTGCAATGAAGAGGTAAGGGGTTCGATTCCCCTCGGGTCCACCAGTAAGGCCCTTTTCGGACCAATGAAGAGGTAGGCGGTCCGAGTCCGCCCAAGTCCACTTCGGTCGCCTTTGGCGACCTCAGTGTAAACACTCAGTGTGAACACTCAGTGTGAACACGAAATGTTCGAGCTTTGGAATAAGCTCTTTAGAATTAGAAATAAAGGGTTTACTCTGAAGCTTTGAAAAAAGGCTTAAGGGCACTTTGACAATTGGGGGATTATTTTTATACAACTAGGCCGATCCCGATTTTAGATCGGGATCATATTTAAGTGCTTCAATGAATCTCCGTTAAATCGGAGTTTTTTGGAAGCGACATCTTCTTTTTGGGGCTTGCAGAAAGCTATTGAAGATGTAATTTTGATTTTTTAGAATCTGCGCTATTTCATAATGTCAATAGTGGATGCCTAGGAGGTGTTGACCGAAGAAGGACGTATCAAGGCTCGCGAAACTCGCCGGGGAGCCGCCTATGAGGCTATAATCCGGTGGTGTCCGAATGAGGAAACTCTTCCAGCTTTGCTGGAAAACCTTGTCATGAAATTGTTTTGCCCTCGGGTGAGACATACTAGTGACGGGTGGGGAACCTGGTGAACTGAAACATCTCAGTAACCGGAGGAAAATAAATCACAGAGATTCCCTTAGTAGCGGCGAGCGAAAGGGGAACAGCCAAAACCACATTCAGTAAAATGAATGTGGTGTTGCAGGACGGCTGGCTTAAATGCAAAAAGAGTTACAAAATGAATTGGTAGAAGAAAGCGCTGGAATTGCGTTTGCCACAGAAGGTGATAGACCTGTATTCGAAACTAATTCAACTCTTCGCCTGTTCCTTAGTACCATGGGGTACGATTAAACCCTGTGGGAAGCCGGGGCGACCACGCTCCAAGGCTAAACATCAACATCTACCGATAGTGAACTAGTACCGTGAGGGAAAGGTGAAAAGCACCCCGGGAGGGGAGTGAAAGAGTTACTGAAACTATTGACTAACAAGCAGACAAAGCTTGTGCGAAGCACAAGGAATTCAACGATAAGTCAAAAGTTAGAATTGCAGGTAAAAAATTTAAAAGTTAAATCACTTTATTACTTTTAAGTTGCCCGCTTCGCCAGCGAGGCGAGTATTTTTGCATTTTGCTTTTTGAATTTATTGCTTGAGTTTCTCGTGTTTTGCACGAGTGATGTCGTGCCTATTGAAGAATGAACCGGTGAGTTATTCCGTCTGTGCATCAGTCTAAGCCAACTTAAAACTGGCGAAGGCGAAGTGAAAGCGATCCCTAACCGGGATATTTAGCACACTGGAATAGACCCGAAACCGGGTGAGCTAACCATGAGCAGGGTGAACCTTGCCGAAAGGTAGGGGGAGGCCCGAACTCGTATCCGTAGCAATGGGTTGAGATGACTTGTGGTTAGGGGCAACATGCCTAACGAACCCGGAGATAGCTGGTTCTCCCCGAAATATATATGGGTATAGCCTTTGTTTGTTGCTCTTGGGGGTAGAGTACTGGATGGTGTCTGATGCGCAAGCATTAGAGATCAACCAAACTGCGAATACCAGGAGTTTTAAGACAAGGAGTCAGACTTGCGGGACTAAGCTCGTGGGTCGAAAGGAAAACAGTCCAGACTTCCGTCTAAGGCCTCTAAATTCAAGCTAAGTTGTTAAGGAAGTTAATTTCCATAGACACCTAGGAGGTTGGCTCAGAAGCAGCCATCCTTTAAAGATAGCGTAACAGCTCACTAGCCGATGGAAGTTAGCGCCGAAAATGAACGAGGATTAAGCTTGATGCCGATGACGAAGATCTTGTTCCGCCTCTGGCGGGACGGGGTAGTAGGGGAGCGTCCTAAGTGCAGTGAAGCCCTGTCGTAAGGCAGAGTGGAGCGCTTAGGAGTGAGAATGCCGGTATGAGTAGCGTATGTCGCCTGAGAATGGCGACCGCCGAAAACCCAAGGTTTCCTCCGCAATGTAAATCAGCGGAGGGTTAGTCGGTTCCTAACGGTGGCCCGTGTTTAATGCGGGGTAGCCGGATGGACAAGTCGTCAAAATTCGACTACATAGGAGAACACGTTATTACCTAAGGATTGACTGGAATGGAAGAAAAGTGCGTTGTAAACGACAGCGTCTAAATCACGAGGCAGTTTAGGTTGGAAAATCCGTCTAGACGTTTTAACCAAGTGATGGGCGAGTCTGAAAGGGCAACCAAGTAGGGCAAGATTTTCTCTTTCAATCTGCAGGAAAAGATTCGTGGGGAGTGTTTTTTTATGCCGTACCAAATTACCGACACAGGTGGGTTAGTCGAGTAGACTAAGGCGATCGGGAGAAGGATGATCCAGGAACTCGGCAAAAAAGCTGGGCGTAACCTTTGGGAGATGCCCTGCCCCGCCTCTGGCGGGGCCGCAGCTAATGTTTACTAAGCAACTGTTTATCTAAAACACAGGTCCCTGCAAAGCCGAAAGGCAACGTATAGGGGCTGAGGCCTGCCCAGTGCTGGTAAGTCAATGATGGAAAATGATCCTCGTAAGAGGTGAGTTTTTTATCAAAGCTCCAGTGAACGGCAGCAGTAACTATAACTGTTCTATGGTAGCGAAGTTCCTTGTCGGGTAAGTTCCGACCCGCACGAATGGCATAATGACTTAGTAACTGTCTTGATCATCTACCCGGCGAAATTGAGATGGCTGTGAAGACGCGGCCTGGTTGTCCTAGGACAAAAAGACCCCGGGAGCTTTACTGTAGCTTGACATTTGCAGGCTTTTTCTAACTGTCGAGAATAGGAGGGACCTCGCCGCAAGGCGGGGGTCAGTGGAATACCTCTCTTTGGAATGAGTGAGCATTACTTTTTTACCGCAAAAATATCCGGTGGAAGAACAGTGTCTGGTGGGCAGTTTAACTGGGGAGGTTGCCTCCTAAAGTGCAACGGAGGCGTGCAAAGGTTGGCTTAGCGCGGACGGAAATCGCGCTATAAGTGCAATGACATAAGCCAGCTTGACTGCGAGACTTACAAGTCGAGCAGGTGCGAAAGCAGGTCATAGTGATCCTGCGCTCTCTCAGTGGTCAGGGCGTAGCTTAACGAATAAAAGCTACCCCGGGGATAACAGGCTGATCGCATCCAAGCGTCCACAGCGACGATGCGGTTTGGCACCTCGATGTCGGCTCATCCTAGCGCGGAGGTGGAGAAGCTTCCAAGCGTCGGGCTGTTCGCCCGTTAAAAGGGTACGCGAGCTGGGTTAAGAACGTCGTGAGACAGTTCGGTCTCTATCCAGGACAACCGTTTTGAGATTTGAGGGGAGTCGTCCCTAGTACGAGAGGACTGGGATGAGGGAATCCCTGGTGTGCCAGTTGTCGGTGCGTTAAATCACTGGCAGTGCTGGGTAGCTAAATTCCCATGGGATAACCGCTGAAAGCATCTAAGTGGGAAGCCCACCCCAAGATAAGATCTCTTGCCTTAAGTGGCTAAGGCTCCTTGTAGATCACAAGGTCGCCGCAAGGCGAACCTCGTCAGCCGTAAGGCGAGACGGGTTGATAGGCGGGATGTGTAAGCGCCGTAAGGCGTTCAGCTAACCCGTACTAATAAGCCGAAAATAGCGCAGATTTTAGAAAATCAAGAAAAATGTCATTCTGAGCATAGCGAAGAATCCCGTTAATTTACCAAAAGTTGATGGGATCCTTCTCCCGATCAAATCGGGATCAGGATGACATAGAACGTCATTTTGCTCTTGACTCTTTCGGTCTTTGGAGCGGATTGGAACCACCTTTTCCTCGCCTCGCTGAGCAATCGGCGAAGCGGGCCATTCCGAACAGAGAAGTGAAACGGTCCAGCGCCCACGATACTTTGCGTATGCAGGGGAAAATAGGTCAAGGCCGGGGGACTCAAGAGCAAAATAAAACTAATTGAAAATGCAAAGTTGTTAGAAGGAAGATTTTTATAACTTTTAACTTTGCACTTTGAACTTTAAATTAAATAGTTCCCCAATTTGTCAAAAAGCAACAATCCTGCTATAAAAAGCAGGATTTTTTGTGGGGTAAAAATATTTCAGAGACCGAGTAATTTAAGAGATAATATCAATAATTTGTTAATTAAGCCTCCCAAGCTGAATCCTCCAAGAGGAGAAACGAGCAGGAAAAAAATTATAAAAATTCCATAAGGCTCTATAGAAAAATAGGTAGAAGCAAGTTCATCTGGTAGTAAAGATCCTACCACTTTTGATCCGTCAAGCGGAGGAATAGGAATAAGATTTATGAAAGCAAGGATTAGATTATAAAAAACTATTGTATATAAAATCATTGAAATTAAGGATAAAGAATCTGTCGGAGCAACCTTTAATAAAACAGAAGCTGTAACAGCGATTACAATGTTTGTCAGCGGTCCGGCAAGCGCCACCAAGGCCATGTCTTTTCTTCCCTCTTTAAAATAAATGGGATTAACGGGAACCGGTTTCGCGGCTCCAAAAATAATAGGAGACCCGCTTACAACAAGAAGAAAAGGAATAAGTATACTTGATAAAGGATCTATATGGGGAATGGGATTAAGAGTTAAACGGCCCATAAGCCGGGCGGTAGGATCGCCGAGTTTGTCCGCCACAAATCCGTGCATTACCTCATGCAGGATTGCGGAAAAAACCAGAACTGCAATAACAATTACTACGTCCATAAGTTTATATATATTACCAAATTAATCATAGAATTTATATCAGGAACTATGAATAATTTCTAGGTTCAGCTCGATAACAATTTAACCCGCAATATTCTGTTATAATAAATGTTTATGACAGCAACAGGGCATGCTTTGGTAGGCGCATTAATCGCAGGCAAGATTTCAAATCCGCTGATTTCTGTTCCGCTTGCTTTTGCATCTCACTTTGTTTGTGATTATATTCCTCACTGGGATGAGGGCACTTACTGGAGGAAAAAAAGCAGGCTGCGTTTATTTAATGAAACGGTAGTAGATGTGGTAATTAGCCTGACTCTTTCTTTTGTGCTTTACAGAAATATTCTTTTACAAAGTGATTACGTCAGTCTTTATCTGTGCGTCTTTGCGGCTCAGTTTCCTGACTGGATAGCTTCAATGCATCTGATTTTAGGCATAAATAACCCAATTTTTATATGGGTAGAAAAAGTACAGGGCGGAATTAACAGGAAACTTGATAAGCCGTGGGGAATAGTAACGCAGGCTTGTACAGTAGTTCTTCTCTATACAGTTTTATACAAAATATTTTAGATTATTTTGCAAATTGCAACACTTATTCTTTTGTGTTAAAATGTCTATAGTAATTTAATAATAAGGAGGATAAATGAGTGTTAGAAAATTCAAAAGTCAAAACTCAAAAGTTAAAAATTGATTCAACTACATTAATTCCGGCATCAAAGTCACAACATAAGGTCATGTCTATGGCGCAACTTATGTCTTCATTCTCTTCAAAGATGGTGTTTCTTAAAAAAGGTGAGACGGTTGAGGGAACAGTAAAGAAACTTACACCGCAGGAAATAACTCTTGATATAGGCGCGAAATCCGAAGCGCTCGTTTTGGAATTTGATAAAAGCAACGTTAACAATCTATTAAAACTTCTGAAAGTTGGTGACAAGGTTAAGGCTACAGTTTTGTCTCCGGAATCGGAAGAAGGTTTTCCGGTAGTGTCATTAAGGAGGACTCTTGATGATCTGATTTTTTCAGGACTGCAAAAGATTTTTGAAAAAGAAGACTCTCTTGACGTATATATTTCAGAGGCAACACGAGGGGGATTTTTTGCGGAGACAAATGAAATGGTTAGAGGCTTTCTTCCAAATTCTCAGGTTTTGTCAGAATATAATCTTGTGGGTAAGACGATCAAGGTAAAAATAATCGAGTTTGATAAGGCTAAAAAAAGAGTTATTTTTTCAGAAAAGGCAACATCCTACCTTATGAATCCTTTAGAGATAGAAAAGGCAGTAAAGAAAAATTCCGTGATAGAAGCCGCAATTAATAACGTTACAAATCACGGGCTTTATGTTTCAATATCTACTGAAAATGGCCAATTGGTTGAGGGTTTTATTCATATATCTGAAGTTTCCTATCAAAGAGTAGAGAATTTGCAGAATATGTTTAATAAAGGAGAAAAAATAAAGGTTCTGGTTATAGACATAGACCATGAAAACAGGAGAGTAAATTTATCCATCAAAAGATTAGAAAAAGACAAGTTTGAAGATGTAAAAACATCTTACAAAAAAGACCAGAAAGTTAAAGGAGTTATAAGCAGTATCAAAACAAAAGGTATTACAGTCAAACTTTCCGAAAATGTTTTAGGATTTATTCCGGAAGGAAAAATTCCGCCGCAAGTTACCTACAAAGAGGGGGAGGAAATAGAGGCGCTTATTGAGGATTTTGACAGTAGGCGTAGATTAGTAGTCCTTACACCGGTTCTGAAAGCAAAGCCAATGATGTACAGATAAAAGGCAAAAGTCAAAGGGCAAAATTAAAAAGTAGATAATACTTTAATTTTTGACTTTTTACTTGCACTTTTGAATTTTGATTTTTGAATTTTGATTTTCCAAATACTCATATAGATATTATGGCTAGTAAATTAAGGTTTGTATGTAACGTCTGCGGCTATGAATCTGGCAAGTGGTACGGAAGATGTCCTTCATGCTCTAACTGGAATACATTTGCGCAGTTTAAGGTTGAAGATAAAAAAAGAACTTCTTATGCGCACTCGGATGAGGTAGCAATCTCTTTAGAAAAAGCATATCATATAAAAACTTCCTCAAACAGCAGAGTTTCAACGGGTTTTGAAGAATTTGATAGAGTTTTGGGTGGAGGTGTAGTCTTAGGATCAGTAATTTTATTGTCCGGAGATCCCGGAATTGGCAAATCTACTATTCTTCTTCAGCTTGCTTTAAATGTTTCAAACATGGCCAGCCGAAAGGTTTTATATATTACCGGAGAAGAGTCCTCCGATCAGGTGAAAATGCGTATAGAAAGACTTATCAATGTCAAAGATCTGGAAAAGAGAAACCTTTTTATAATAAGCGCTACAAATATTGACCAAGTTTTGGAGGTATTAAGCAAGGAAAAACCGACACTGGTAATTATAGATTCCGTTCAAACTATGGAATCAAAAGAATTTCCCGGATTTCCCGGTTCAATTCCCCAAATAAGAAACGCAACATCTTCTTTTGTTTCTTTTGCTAAAAAAAATCAGATCCCGGTTTTTCTGGTCGGGCATGTCACCAAAGAGGGAATTGTTGCCGGCCCCATGCTTTTATCTCACATGGTGGACGCCGTTTTATATCTGGAGGGCGAAAAACTTTCGGAGACAAGAATTTTGAGAGCTTTCAAAAACAGATTTGGGGACGCGACAGAGGTAGGCATTTTTATTATGAAGGAAAAAGGACTGCTTGAAATAAAAGATGCAAGCAGTTACTTCATGGATAAGAAAAATGAAAAAGTACCCGGAAGCTGCATTGCCGTGGTTATGGAAGGAACGCGCCCCATGATGGTAGAAGTTCAAGCTCTTGTTGTTCCCTCAGGCCTTTCTTTTCCAAGAAGAGTTGTAAATGGAATAAGTGAAAAAAGAGTAGAACTTCTTCTTGCAGTGATCCAAAAACATGTTAAAATTCCTGTTGACAGAGCTGATGTATTTGTGAATGTGGTAGGAGGGATGAAAATTCTTGAGAACGCATCAGACCTGGCAGTGTGCCTTGCGGTTGTTTCAAGTTTTAAAAACAAACCTTTGGGGTCAACCGCCGCGGTATCTGAGATAGGGCTTCTTGGGGAGCTTAGAAATGTTTCTAATCTTGAGAAGAGAATGAGTGAAGCAAGAAAATTCGGTTTTAAAAACGTATTGACATTTAAGGACTTTAAGTTTTTAAATGAAGTAATACCCTTTATTCCGATTTAATCAGGATGAAGTAAAGAAGGGGACAAGACACTAATTAAAATGAAAAAGGTTGAAAAAAAGATCAAAGAAAATATTTTTGAGATGCCGCAAAAGCTTATAGAAGATAAATTGGGAGAAAAAAAAGGAAAAAGCGGTTTTGTCCAGGGCATACTTTTGCCAAGAAAAGTTGTGCTTCAAATTGCTGATGAAGTGGCAAAACGCTTAAAAAGGAAAAAAAACGGCAATAAAAAAATTATAACCGCCAGGTTTGAAAAACCCATATTTCTTGATACTTCAGCAATAATAGACGGCAGACTTTTTGACCTTATTAAACTGGGGATATTTGAAGGAAATCTTATCCTGCTTGAATCCATTCTGTCCGAGCTTAAAAATATTGCGGATTCCAAAGACGATATCAAAAAAGAAAGAGGAAGAAGAGCCTTGCGGATGCTTGATGAGATAAAAAAACAAAAAAATATAAAACTTATTACGTTCAGAAAAGAGGAAGAAGAAAAGAGCGCGGTGGATGATCAGGTGATAGAATACGCCAAAAAACACAAAGGAAAAATTATTACATGCGATTTTAACTTATCAAAAAAAGCAAAAATTGAAGGCGTGTTGTCTATTGATATCCATGAGGTAGCAAACGTACTAAAAACTCAGGCAGTGCCTGGTGATTCTTTTTGGATTAAATTAATTCAAAAAGGAAAAGGAGAAGGGCAAGGAGTAGGTTATCTGCCTGATGGTACAATGATTGTGGTGGAACAAGGCGCAGACTATTTGGGCAAGACTCTTAAGGTAGGAGTATCAAGGATTATTCAAACTGACGCGGGAAAAATCCTCTTTGCCAAAATAAAAGAAGAAGAATAAGTAAGTCTTCAATCACTGGTTTCAATTTTTATTCTGTTAGTATTTTCTTCCTGCCATAAAGGTTTACCTGTATCGCACAGTCAATTTGTTAATGCCTCACGTATGACAAAAAGTGGAGGTTTTACTTTTTCAGATCCAAGACGCAACTATTAGTTCTAATAGGAAAAGATTTTTTTTGTCAAGAGGGTAATTTAATCGGGTAGAGTAAATAATATAAGACAAAAAAAGAATTTTTTATCAACAGCTTTTTCCACATTTTTTTCAATTCAAAATTTACATTGAATAATCAATCTGTTTATCATTAAAATTACTCTAGGATTATTCATTTTTGCCCTATTTTTTGCTATAGGTTGCGAGTATTGACATCTTGTGGTATACTTGCATTCATAATGAAAATTTTTAAATTTCTTACTTCGGGTAAGAATAAAAAGAGGAAATTGCTTGATTACTATCAGGAATCAATTAATAGAACTGGCCGTGAGCAATTCAAAAAACTGGTTGAAAAAGGATTAAGTGTTCCTGTTGCGCTATTGTGAGCCGCAATCATACAAACTGGTTGTGGCAGATCTTTAAAAAAAGAGCATCGCTTTCGCTACTTAACTTATAAATTCTCAGTACGAGAAGCAATGCTCTTTTATTTTGTTAATAAGCGTTTAGTCTTTAGGCAGGGTAAGACTAATGCTTGTCAAAAAAATAACAGAAATAATTTTTTTTGTCAAGGAAAAATAGCGAAGCTAAAACATAGCAATTAGGTTGTACCGATAATTATTTTTTAGGTTTGGTGGGGATTGATAATTCGATCTTGAAACGATACGATAATAATGCAGATTAGAAGATTTTGCAAAATAATTTGTAAATTTTAATCAGGAATGAGAGCGTTGGGCAGGGGACGTTACTAATTCTTTTAGTTTTAATGGGGGTAAGAGAGTTGGGCAGGCTTTCTTACTCCCACCTAAGTCTAAAAGATAAGGATAGTTACGTCCCAGGCATTCTTTCCCTTTTTAGGCATAGGAATATAAAAGTTTGTACGTGATAGGCATCCTCACCTTTTTTGAATATTTAAAAATATCAAGCCTCCAAAGTTAAGTATTAGCAATATAAATCCAAAAAACTCAAGATATTGCGGAAGAAAAGTTACAACAACTTTTTGGTTGGTATCCATATTCTTGGGCAGGATCCATCCGTTACTCCAATTATTCACCAGAACATGCTGTTTGATTTCCTTGCCAAAGATTGGAGCAAGATAAGATTTGATGCCACATGAAAAAGAGTTCCCACAGCTTAAGAAATAGGCCTTAAATCCATTTTCGTATGAATAGTTGAGGTTTATAAGGGGGGTTTCTCCTTTGAGCGTAATAAGTATAAGAAGAGGATTGTATTCTTGTGAGGTTACAATTTGTCCGGAATAAGAATTAATTTTTGTACCTTTCTCGGTTCTAATATTCTGTATCAGCTCAATCGGAACGGGAATAAAACCTATTGACTTTATATAATTTATTGCGGTTGAGCCTTTTATGCCTATATTTTCCAAGCTTATATTATAGCCTGTTCCTTGTGTATCTGACGGCGGAAGCAGAAAAACGTCTTTGTTAAAATTTCCCCATTTGCCAAGAGTTGTAAAAATATCGCACCTTTTTGAAATATTGTTTAATAAACAAAAGCTAAGAGGAAGACCTTTTTCATTTTTAGACTCAATTGTGACAAGATAAGCCTGATTGTGGGGCAGGTTGTCATAAGCAAACTGATCACAAAAACTTCCTGACAAAGACGTATATTTTATTACTTTCTGGTTATTGGTATAAAATATTTTTTTATCGGAAATACTGCTGGCAGTTTTGCATGTATTTTTCAAGCTATCTATTTTTGCAGCATCCGAGCCTTTCAGCTCCGCAGAATTATTAGGTACACCAACCTTGCTAAATTTGAATACATTTTCTTTTGTGAATGAATCCCTGATTAAATCAGAAGTTATAAGGGTTTGCTGAACAGGGGAATATACTGTGAAAACTAGTTTAGAAACCTCATTCATTTTAATTTGGTTGTCTTCATAGGTTAAAATCAGCTTTATAGCCAGATTGTCAAGGTCGCTTGTTTTAACAGGAAACATGAAGGAAAAATTTTTTTCTTTTAATTCTTTCTTTGGGTAATAAATACAGGAACCTGATTGAATATCTTCTATGCAGCTTAAAACAGAACTATCTCCTGTATAACTAAAACTTTGGGTGAGTAAAAGTTCCTGATGTTTACCAATAAGTTTTTTATCTATTAATTTAGCAATAGGAATTGTGACACAGACATCATCTGTGCCCGTGATTTGTATTTTGTCGTTTAAAATATAAGCGCTTACCGCTGTTGAATTATTGTCATTGTTGCAGTAAGTAAAAACAGGATTAATTTTGTGTATTGGATCAGATATATTCAGCCGGTTCGAATCTGAATAAAGAGCAATATAATTACCCGAATTATTTAGGTATGTTTTTCCGATTGGAGTGTAAACATTTTGGATTAAAGCTGGAATATTAAAAATATTTTGCTGATTTATAGTAACGATTGTTGGGTTCTGATTTGCAACGGTTGTAAAAATAGCGCTGATAGAGGAGGAGAGAGAATTTCCGTCAAGCTTTGCGATATTGGGATAAAAAGAAATATTAAGCGTGTTCTGACCTTGTATGGCTACTAAGTCCGCGGGTAGCAGTTGATTATTTTCAAAAGTGTCAAAAGTATAATTATCCGCTGGTAGATTGGAATCAAAAACAATTTTATCCTGAATAATTTTAATAAATTTTTCGTTTACTTTAAATTGATTGTTTATAATATTCCTGTATGGGAAAAAAATAGAGGGCGTATAATTTTCTTGCTCAGATATATTATTAAATGAGATGTAGTCGGAATATTTTAGATAAGCATCATCCCTGTAAAAACTGCCGGCATGTGGCAAAACGGCGGTGAGTTTTGTTTTTGTCTCTACCAGGTTTACCTGGTTTTTAATTTTATAAATATCTATATTTCCAAAAGTTTGTTTTGGCGCGGCAAGTCCGCTTTGGCTAATCAGCTTTTCAATTTGATTAAAATATAATACGTTACTGGGATTTGGAATGGAAATTACATTTTTATCTATCAGAAGAAAGGCAATATTGTATTTTTTGACAACGTTGGAAAACAAACTAAGATCATTTCTATAGACAGCGTATGAAATTTCTCTATAGTAGTTCTCATTTACAATATTCCATCTGTCAAAATCCCGGTCAAGAAGCGGACTGTTAAGTCCAAAATACAAAAAACCCGCTCCCTGAAACAAAGGATATTTCTGGCCTTCAAAGTCGTAATAAATCCATCCCCAGGGAGAATGAACGGGGAAAATCGCTATTTTACCCTTAGTCTGCTGGTTCTTAACATATGAGAAAAGGTTAAAATAATCCTCTGGTAAATTTACTTTCATGCGCGGATTGATGAAATTTCCTGAGAAAGCCGGAAGCATGTAAAACACAGTCAGCGCAATAAGAATGATCGGGGCCAATATGTGTACCAGCCTAAAATTGATTTTCTTAAGTAAGGTTGAGAGAAAAAGAAGACTTAAGGAGAAGAAAATGGTGAAAATAAAGGTATAAATATTTATGATTTTGTCTCCCGGAAAGCGTAATGCCTCTTTAAATAAGGGCACGTTTGATTGCAGAAAAGTGAAAATCCCCGAAAACGGGAAATTATCATTTATTAAAAAGAAGGCTGAAGGCAGAAGTATTAAGGCATAAGGCAGAGATTCCCTCATTTTTGATTTGACGGCAAAAATAAGGCCCACGATAAATAGGGCGGCAAAAGAATAACCTAAAACTAGAACTGGCAACCTCTTAAAATGATCAGAGAAAGCAGCCGTTAAGTCTTTAAACGTGCTGGTGCCCTCGTAAATAGTCCAGTCAAAATAGAAACTTTTTAAAAGAAGAATATCCGGCAAATTTCCGAACTGCTTGTTTATTAAGAAAGCCTGTTCTGAGAAAAGCTTGTTAATATTGGCATTTTGCACTTCCAAGCTGTGTGTTGCAAGAAAATAAAAGTTAGGCAGGAGCCAGTAAGCGTTAACCAAAAAAGTGACAGAAAACAAAATTATTGGCAGTTTCAGGCTGACGCGGTTTAAAACAGCCATAGAAAGGACAAAGATTGTAAAACATACTATAAATACATACCAAAGAGTGGCGGCGTAGGCCGCAGGTGTATTTAAAAACATAAATACGCAAAAGAGTATTAGATTCCGTCTTTTATGGTTGATTTCAAGAATAAATTTGTGAGCGAATAAAAATATAAAGGGCAAAGTAGCATAAAGCGTGGTAAACATTTCAAAGGGCACAACAAAAGTTTGGTAGGTTCCAATGTTAAGAAGATAAAATACTGCGCCCAACATGCTGATTGTTTTTTCTTTTATAACTGCTTTTTCAAGCAAAAAATACATTCCAATAGCACCTGTCACCAAAGTTAAGAAGACGTACGCGTATCTTAAAAAATGCAGAGGTAAAATGAAGTGAAGAAGATAAAGAATTATTATTCTTGGCAGATCGGCCATGTGGGAATGCGCGCCAACAGCTCCGAGTCCCTGTTCCGTTCTGAAAACTCCAAAAAATATTCTTTTGAAATTAAGCGCAAAATCAAACTCCGGATGAAGCGTGTCCCAACCGGATAAAAAAGTCCCGGGAATGTAATTAGTGAAGCAGAGGATAAGAGAAAGAGCAAAAATCACTAATATTGGATAATGTCTTCTTATAAATTCTAATATTTTGGAGTTATTCATTATATTTTAATCATAACTCCAAATTAATCTCTATTCAATAAACCATTCAAAAACCCTAACGTTTTAAAACGTTAGGGTTTTTTTGGATCTTTAAAAGATCAAGATAAAATTAGTCTTAAGGATCTTGTATGACTATTTTATCTGGACTTTCCGGAATAATATCAACTCTAGTACAAGGTTGATTATCTCCGCATCCGTTTTTACTAGCAAGTTTAGCTCTTTTTTCAGCTTCCATTGCTTTTTGTTTTGCTGCCTGATCTCCTTTTACACATACTAAAGTTCCTCTATAGTCTGCTTCAACTTTCATCGGACCTTGGAAGTCTGCTATAAGCGCTGAACTTGCTTCACTGTCTGCAACAAAGACCGGTTTGCCGTCATTACCTATTAAAGTTGGATCGCCAACAAAATAGTTATGTTCATTAACCGATAATACTTGGCCTTGTTCCATCGCTATAGGATTATTTCCTGCCGGACAGACTAAGCCTTCTCTTCCGGGTGTTGCTCCAGCTACTGCAGTTGGCGTACCTCCTACGCCTTTATTTGTTGCTGCCGTGCCTGTACCTGTTGCGGTTGGCGTTAGCATACCTGGCGTAGCAGTTGGTGTTGGTGTTCCTGTTACTGATGGAGTAGGGGTTGCAGTTCCCGTTGCTGTTGCAGATTTTTTACCTGCTTCAGCCGTAGGAATTCCTGTTGGTGTTCCGGTAACTGTAGGTTCCGCTTTTTGTCCCTGTTCACCGTTTACATTGGTGTTTGAATTACCGTTTTGGATAATAACAATCACTCCTGTTCCACCAAGTCTTTTGTTGATTTCATCCACCATTTTTTCCAACTCACTTTTTTCTGCTCCCTGAGCAGGCTTACCTGCTTCAGCTGTTGCTGATGGAGTTGAAGTTGCGGTTCCCGTTGCTATTGCAGATTTTTTACCTGCTTCAGCTGTGGGAGTTCCTGTTGAGGTGGGACTTCCGGTTGCTTTTGGATCTGCACCAGCTCCTGCTGGTTGATCCTCTTCTGTTATATCCCCTTGTTCTATGTGATCGGGGTATACATTTTCAGCAACGCCTCCCGTACAGCCTTTAGTTCCTTCACATCCCCCTCCTGGTCTTTGCATTCCAAGAGCCATTTTATGCTGGGTTTCGGCAACTTTGCTGTCATCATTAATACAGGTGACATTTCCTCCAAACGGGAATTCAAATTTAACACCTTTTTTAGTTGTGCTGTTTGTAGCTCCCGTTGTTTCATCAGAATCATGCGCAACTATAGTCTTATCTTCATCTATATAATTACCGTCTCCGGTAGCAATACAGTTTGTTCCAAGAGGTGCTACGTCTCCAGTCTTATACGGTTTGAAAGAAGTAGCTTTCTTACCCTTGGCGGGTGTTCCTTCAGGTTTTGGACTTACTGTTGCAGGCACGACTGTATTTTTAACCACAGGACTTGCTTTGGCTGGGGCCAAAGCGGGAGTCGGCGTACCGGCTTCCGGTGTTCTTCTTCCTGCTGCTGCTTGGCTTGGCGTTTGTGTACCCAAAACCGCATCAACTCCTCCAGACTGACTTGCAGTTGGAGTTGGATCAACAAATAAGTCACTGCAACCAGTCAACGCCCCAAAAGCTAAAGGTAGTGCTATTGCTGCGGCAACGAAAGGATTTTTATTGCTTTTCCTGTGTGCCTCTCTTGGTTGAAGTTCATTTTTATTTACTGCCATATTTTTTCACCCCCTTTGAGTTTAAGATTAATTTATTTGATTTCTTTCTTAACAATAATCCTGATATTCCGCTTGGGATTAAGGCAAAGAGCGCCAGCATTTCAGGCCCTGTTGAAGGTGTTATCTGCGCTGTGCTTGGCGGAAAAACCTGAGTTGAACCTCCTGGCACATTTCGTTGTATACAAAACTGTGATGAATCCTGAGCCGTTGCATCGTCAGTTGTTTTTGTCTGAGCCTGATTTGTAATACAAATGATTGATTTATCAGCGGGAAAATCCGAATCATCAGCAATTTTACCAACAACAGTAAATGCCTGGTTTTTTCCGGCCGGCAGCTTATCTATTTTAAAAGCGAGTGTTTTTTTATTGGAGTCAAAAACGGAATTGTCCGGTCCTGATACAAAGTTCAAAAACTGCGGAAATATATCATTAACCTCTATATTTGTAATGTCATTGGCAGTATTGTTTGTTACAGTTATCTGGAAAGTCACGTTTTTGCTTGGGTTGAATTTAGGGTCATTGATTGAAAGATTTTCAACAAAATCAGTTGCTTCCGGTTTTTGTACCATTTTTGAAACGCCAATTGGATCTGAAGTAGGGCATGCCTGTCCACCGCCATAAACTACCTGGCAGGAAGAATTTGAGTTCTCTGCTGCGCTTATACGTGTAAAAACAAAAAGTAAAAGACTGGCAAGTATTAAGGTTTTTAGTATTTTCATAGTTATTTAGCTTTAAGTATCAAGATTATTTCAGGTTTTAGCGATTTTAACATACATCTGCTCATCATGTCAAGTACTATAAGATAAATTCAATATTCATTTGCAAATCACGCGTTAAAATATAAACCTAAGCTTTAACTTATAATTCAACATTTACCAAAAAGTTATTATAAGTTGCTTTTAGCCAATCAGAAATGGCCGCCTCAGCATTGTATGAGGCGCGGCGCCGGCTTCACTTTTGGCATAATATATATGGCCTGTTTGTGAGGTTGTTCTGTCTGATGCTTCAGATCCGCTTATTAAAGTAGGATAGGTAAATCTGTTGTAACCCCTGTCATCTTTAGAAGGTAATTTAAGCAAAGCTTGATAATCTGTCCAGTTTACTCCGTCTGAAGAAAGGGCAGAGCAGAATCCTATTGCTGTTTCAAATACGCAAACGAGCTTGCCAAGGTTTTTATTCCAGCTTACACTGGCAAGAGCGGCATAAACGGTATTTCCGTATAATTCAAATTTTGGCGGCGTAATAACCGCGTCGCTACTGCCCCCATTGCCGTTTTTATCAATTACAAGCGGTACAAAACCCTTATTTTTTGTAAATTGTTCCCATGTTCCGGGTTTTCCGCCTTTTTCCAAAGGAGCACGTGACAAATGAATCGCGTCTGCTTCGGTTGCGTTCCATTTAGTTGTGTAAGCATAAAAATATTTTTTTCCATCTGGCTCCTGGACACTAATAACGCATGGCTGTCCCGCTCCGGAGATCCTTTTGTGGCTTTTATCTATATTTTTGCCCGCTATAATTGCTTCGGGATTTTCCCAGGTTATTCCACTGTCATGGGATTCTACCCTGAAGGTTGTAGCAAGATAGTGTCCCGCATCTCCGGGACTTGGCCTGTTTTCTCCGTGTCCAAAACCGATAAGATCATTTTCACTATTTGATTGGAAAACTGAACAAATGCCGGCATAATCTTGAATAAACCCAACTGAAGGATCAGGACCAAAAACGGGAGCAGGATTTCCTCTTTCGTCAACGTTACCTGACTTTAAATGTTCAAAATCCCTGCCTGAAAAATAATATGTGGAAACTCCGCCAGGAATCCAAACTTCAACGTTTCCGTTCTTTTTTCTACGGAAAGCAAAATGCGCGTCCGGAAAATATGCAATGTCGCTAAGCAGTGGGATTGTTTCTTCTTTTCCAAATCGTATTTTCAGCGCTGCATTTTCAGGCTGGTGAATTACTTGAAGCTCGCCTGGTTTTTTAGAAGTATCCTCATTGAAAGGTTCAGGAGTTGGTTTTGCTTTTTCAGGTGCGGATTTTCCCGCACAGGCGCTCAATGGTAAAAGCAGAGTGCCTGCTATACTTGCAGCAAGCAAAGAATTAAATTGCCTTCTTCCTATTCTGCTACTGAAATTTGCATCAATACCTGCTTTGTTAAATTCTTCTGACATAGAATATAGTATTCTACTATAAGATTACTTAAATATCAAGTTTGTTTTCATATTGCTTGTTTTTGGTAGTTGGATTTACCACTTGACAAACAGACCTATATTAGTTATAATGTCGGAAATTATGAGAAGACCTGAGGATCAACCACAACCAAGACAACATGAAGCACCTGGAGAGGTAGTTGGCGTACATCCACCAAGAAGACCGTCTGCACTCAGACGATTAGTACCAAGAAGACAATTTTTACAATATTCATTAGTCGCGGCAGGTACGCTAGCTGCTCGTGAAGCTGCACCTCCCATGTATAGAGTAGGCGCAAGGTTGGTTTATGATGCAAGAGAAGCGCTAGGAGATATTTTAAAAAGTGCAGGAGATGGAATAAAACACCCAGAAGGAGAAAAGCGACCTTAATTTCTTCTACCAATACTATCTTGACAAAAGGTTTTGAAAATGTTTTAATAGCACTGATAGGCTCCACAAGGGGATGACCGCGACACAAATTCATGGGAAATAAAACCTCACAATATTAAACAATATTTATTTTATGGCTGTAAGAAGAGTAGTTAAAAATACCCAAGAGACAAAAGCAGAAGTGCCCGTGGCTGTAGTCCCGGAAAATAACGGAGAAATTTCTCCCAAGCCTCCTATGGTGTCAAACGGTGTAGAGCCGCAGGGTTTTCCTGAGCAGGTTACTGAAAAAGTGGGAGGAATACTTGATATCCAATCTGAAGGGCATGGCTTTTTGAGGCCAAAATTCAGGCCTTCAGACCGCGACATATACATTTCCCAGTCTCAAATAAGAAGATTTTGGCTTAGGCCGGGAGATCTCGTGGAAGGTTTGGGAAGACCGCCAAAAGACAATGAAAGGTTTTACGGGTTGCTTAAGATTGAGAAAGTTAATGGTAAAGAAGCGGAAGCCTCATTAAAAAGGGCTTATTTTGAAGATCTTACTCCCATATATCCAAATAAGCAGCTTGTGCTTTCCACAAAGAAATTTCCTCTTTCAACAAGAGTTATTGACATGGTGGTACCAATTGGTTTTGGGCAAAGGGGAATGATTGTTTCGCCTCCAAAGGCCGGAAAAACAACCATACTTAAAGATATTGCAAGCGGAATTTCAGCAAACTTTCCAAAGGCCCACCTTATGGCAGTTCTTATTGGCGAAAGGCCGGAGGAAGTAACTGACATAAGCCGTTCAGTCAAGGGAGAGGTTGTGGCTTCAAACTTTGACGAGCCTCCGGATGCCCAGACCAGCATTGCCGAGATAGCTCTTGAGCGTGCTAAGAGACTGGTTGAGCTTGGGGTAGATGTAATTATACTTCTTGATTCTATAACCCGACTTGCGCGCGCGTACAATCTTTCAATTGAACCTTCAGGAAGAACTTTAACAGGAGGTTTTGATCCGGCAGCACTTTGGCCGGCCAAACGTTTTTTTGGCGCAGCCAGAAACTGTGAAGAAGGCGGTTCGCTTACGATACTTGGTACTGCTCTGGTTGAAACCGGATCACGCATGGATGATCTTATTTATGAAGAATTTAAAGGTACGGGTAATATGGAGCTTCATCTTGAAAGGAAGCTTGCTGAGAGAAGAATTTACCCGGCTATAAATATAGAAAAGTCAGGCACAAGACAGGAAGAACTGCTGCTGGCTGAAAAAGACCTTAGAAAAGTAGTCACAATGAGACGCATGATTGAAATGCTTTCGCCTGATGAAAGAACAGAAGTGCTTATTGAAAGGCTTTCAAAAACAGAAAGCAATAAGGAGTTTATAGATAGTCTTGGAAAAGATTAATTCAGCGTCTAGTCCCGCCTCGGCGGGAGAACTGAACGCTAACAGGAGCCCCAAGTGGTTCACCGAATCTCTAGGGCCAAGTAAAAGAAGCAAATATGTTTAGTCAAAGATATAAAGTCCCAGGAGAGGAGGTGAAAAATTAATTTTCAATTTTCAATTTACAATTTTCTCCCGATTAAATCGGGATTGAATTTTGCGATTTGAACTTTGAACTAATATTTCCATGAATGACCAGCAATTAGTTTGCCGTGATTGTGGCAAAACATTTGTTTGGACCAAGGGAGAGCAGGAATTCTATCAGAAAAAAGGTTTCCAGAATGCTCCGACACGTTGCCCTGATTGCAGAAAAAAGAAAAAAGATCAGGACAGAAATCAAGGTCCACGCCAAATGTTTGAAATTACATGCTCAAGATGTGGTAAAAAAGACAGTGTTCCATTCAAACCCAGTGAGGGAAGAGAGGTTCTTTGCCGTGACTGCTTTAGAGGCAGTAAGGATATGGCAAGCGCGTAATTTGGACCTTAAGCAAAGAAGAGCAAATAATATTAAAGGAAAATAGGAAGTCTAATGTACCGGATTTAAATCGCGGACAAGTACTTGTGAAATAGATAAAAGTCATCTATATTCAATTCCCATAATCTCTTTAAGTGGGTTTTTTGTGGTTTTGTCTATTTAAAATTTATGTATGAATTCAGTATTTACCAGCAGGTTGTCATCCTGAACGTAGTGAAGGATTTCAAAATTGATGAGATTCTTCGGCTTTCAGCCTCAGAATGACACGTTTACTGGGAAAAGGTGAATACTTACAAATTTATATATTGACATTGCTCCGGTTAATTGTTACATTATGTATTATGGACAAAAAAGAAGCTATTTCTATTTTGAAAAATCTTTCTGCAGGCATAACCTCACTCTTATTAATCCTATTTCCTTTGTTGTTTCTGACTAATGCTTCAGATGTCTTTACCTTTCCAAAGGAAATTCTTGTGCTTATATTCACGATCGCTCTCTTGATTATCCTTTGTTTAAAAATGGTATTTGAGAGTAAAATCACAATTCGTTCTAATCCTTTCAACTTGCCTCTTGTTTTTTTTGGAGTAGTAGTGCTGGGATCGTCTCTGGTTTCACGCGGATTTTATGACTCAATTATTCAGGCTTTACCATTAATTTCTTTGCTGTTTTTATATTTTGTGGTAGTAAACAGTATTGATAACGCGTCTTCTTTTAATCTTCTTTCCTACTCACTTATTTTAGGAAGCGTGTTGTCAGCTCTTGTGACACTTCTTTATTTTGCCAAGATATACATATTTCCGTTTCCTGAAACTCATTCAAGGTACTTCAATACTTTTGGATCAACAGTGCAGCAGGCAATATATATTTTGCCCATTCTTTTGATCTCTCTTTTCTTCCTGGCAAATTTAATAAAAAATAAGGTTGCCAATTATGAGCTTGCAATATTCTCATTGTCTTCCCTTTTTACGGTTTTATCCTTTGCAGTCCTTATTTATGAGATTCTGGTTCAAAAAGTGGTTACTCTTCCATTTATGCACGGCCTTCAAATAGCATTTGCTTCCATAAGCCAGGATGCCCAAAGACCACTTCTGTCTTTGATTCTCGGGTCAGGTTACGGCACTTTTGTAACCGATTTTACCAGATTCAGGCTTCCGTCTTTTAATCTGGAACGTGATATCTGGAATTTGACTTTCTTTAATTCCTCAACTTTTTTCTTTGAGCTTATTGCTACAACCGGTATATTGGGAATAGTTTCTTATTTCTATCTGATACAAAAAGTGCTTAAAACAAGGCTCAAAACAATAAATATTCTTCATTTATCTATCATTGTGCTGTTGATCGCGTCATTTTTACTTCCTTTTTCATTTACTTCACTGTTTATGCTTTTCATGCTCATGGCGCTTTATGTATCATATCTTTACCTGCATAAATCCAATAACGTTTACAATGTGACAATTACTCTTGTTGCCCTGAAGCAGGGGCTTATTAATGTTGTTGAGGCAGCCAGCGGACACAGAAGGGAAAAGGAAAGCAAAGTGCTTCCGTTGCTGGTTTTTGTGGTAGTTATTTTTGTTGGAGGTTTTGTAGGTTATTACACTATGCGTTTTCTTATTTCAGATCTCGCGTTCAAGCAGTCTCTTGCTTATGTTTCTTCAAACAACGGACAGAAAGCATATGATCTTCAAAGACAGGCAATTGATGATTATCCATATAGAAGCGATTACTACAGAGTTTTTTCCCAGCTTAATTTTGCTCTTGCCAATTCTCTTGCGGCAAGCATAGCGCAAAAAGATTCTCCGGCTGACGCGCAGCAAACAGTTGTTGCTTTACTTCAACAGAGTATAAACAGCGCCAGGCAGGCAGTTGTGATTTCTCCTCTTTTGGCCGCCAACTGGCAGAATCTATCTCAGATCTATAGAAATCTTATAAACGTGGGTCAAAACGCGGATCAGTTTGCCGTTGCCACTCTTACCCAGGCGATCAGTCTTGATTCTTCAAATCCTCAACTTTATGTTGAGCTTGGAGGGATTTATTACCAATTCAAGCAATATGATAATGCCCAAAATCAGTTTCAGATAGCAACTAATCTTAAGCGTGATTACTCAAACGCCTATTATAATCTTGGACACACGCTTGAAGCAAAAGGAGATTTTTCAAATGCGCTTGCTGCATATCAGATTGTGCGTAATTTAAGTAAAAATGATGAAAATAACCTTAAAAAGATTAATGAGGAAATAAATGCTCTTACGCCCAAAATTCAGGGCCAGGGAGAAACTGCGGAACAAAATCTTCAAGAGGAGCAGGCTAATAATCCGGTGACGGAGCAGCAGCCGTTACAGCTTAGTTCTCCTTCTGCCAATACCTTACCTACAGGACCAAGTCCTATGAAAATATCTCCTCCGCCAAGCGCAAGCGAGGCAGCAAGGTGAGGAAGGCAATTTGACATTTATTGTTTGTTTCTGCTAACATTGACTTAACGTTATTTCTGTTATTCTTCGGCATTTATTCATTGTTTAAAGTAGTGATTCAAAATATGGAGAAGATTAAAGATTGTCTGCTTTTGGGGTGTAGCAGATACGTAAAACAATTTATTTTTTTCCTCAAAAAAGAATTTCCTCTCTTTATTTCATTTCTTAATATTTATATCAAAGATAAAGTATTATTTTTATCAGGCGCGTTTGAAAACCATAAAAATACAATTGTAAAAACTATCCTTGTAAAGCGGGGAAAGCGCAACAGAATTTTTTTGCATTTAAGCGCTATGTCTATTCTTCTGATAGGAGTTCTCATTTCGCCGTTAATATCAAATTCCAACCCTTTCTCAAACAACAAGAACCTTCTTTCTTTTGCGCAGGCGCAAAATGGGGAACAAAGTCTAATTTCAGAGGACGTTTTTCAAACACAGGAGAGTGACAAGCCACGTGATAAAGTAGTTGTTTACACAGTCCAAAAAGGAGACACAATTTCCGTTATAGCAAGGCGTTTTGGAATTTCAGAGGACACGGTCCGCTGGGCAAATGATCTGAAAACTGATGATATTACGGTAGGAGACACGCTTGACATACTGCCTGTTACGGGTATTGTCCATAAGGTGCAAAGAGGGGACAATGTCTATGCCATAGCTAAAAAATATGCTACCAATCCTCAGGAAATAGTTGATTTTCCTTTTAATGATTTTGCTAATCCTCAGACGTTTAGCCTTGTTGAAGGACAGATTTTAATTGTGCCAAACGGTGTTAAACCGGAGGAAAAGCCAAATTATATAAGACCAACTTATATTGCAACTGGGCCAGTAAACGTTACCGGTGAAGGATTCACCTGGCCAATACAGGGAGTTATAAGTCAGTCTTATTCATGGTATCACAAAGGAATTGATATCGCTGCTGCCTCGGGAGCGCCAGTAGTTGCCGCTCAAAACGGAACAGTGTCAGCAGTTTACACAAGCGGGTGGAACTGGGGATACGGAATTTATATAACAATTCAAGGTAATAATGGCTATGAAACTTTATACTCTCATATGTCCGGTGCGAATGTGAATGTAGGAGACACGGTTACTGCGGGGCAAAGCGTTGTAGGTTGGGTAGGACTCACTGGAAGAACAACAGGACCACATTTGCATCTTGAAGTAAAAGGCGGAAGCGGCCAGGTAAATCCGCTGCCATTTCTGCAATAGATAAAATTATTTTCATGGGCTTCCCATTGCCGGGCCAAACTCCGTTAACAGTAGAAAACGTTTCAGACGCTTTTTAAGATATGTTTTTCCTGGTCCAGATTTTATTTTGTTTTTTTCTTTTGTCATCCTGGAGGGCATTAGCCCGATAGGATCTCTTGGTACAGTTCTTTCCATTCCGGATTAGACGCATTTATTAGTTGATCTTTTTTTCTTCTGACTAGATTTTTTATGGCCTTTTCTTTTGTAATGGCATTTTCCGGGTCATCAAAGATTTCAAAGTAGACCAGTTTATTTATATTGTATTTTTTAGTAAAACCTTTAACAAATTTTTGTTTATGTTCCCATACACGACGGATAAGGTTGCTGGTAATGCCTGTATAAAGGGTAGTATTAAATTTGTTTGTCATAATGTATACGTAATATTGCTTATTCATAGAGATTCTATCAGCCACTTCGTGGCTTCCAGAATGACACTATGGCGACCCTGTTGCCGGGCCAAACCTTACCGCTGTTCTTTGGTTGCACTCGTTCTTTATTTGTAACGGAGGCAATCTGGCCATTATAGTGTAATTTGGAGTTTGCTGCCAAGAGCAGCAGAGATTCTTTTAAGGAAAGATAGGGAAGGGTTGCCATTCATACTCTCAATCCTGGAAATTGCTGCTTGAGAAGTTCCAACTTTTTGGGCTAAATCTCTTTGAGACATGCCTTTTTTGAGGCGGGCTTCAATAAGTTTGCAGGCAAGTTGATATTCAGTTTCCGAATCTTCCCATTCCTTTTTGAATTTAGGGTTCTTGAGTCTTTTTTCTAAATCCATTTCAAGTGTATAGATAAGTCTGTTTTTCATATTTTTATGATATCATATATGATATCATTTGTCAAGCCAATCGTTTAGTCTATCCATTGCAGTTTTAATTTCCCTGAAAGGCGTTTTTTGGGATTTTTTTGTAAAACCATGTATAACCAAGATAGAATCTTTTAATAAAACCGCATAGAAAACTCTAATGTTATCTTGACCGAGAATTCTTATTTCCCAAAATGGTGTACCAATAAGCTTTTTAATGTGGGGTATGGCGGTAGTTAAGCCATAAACCTTGATATTAGTAAGGATCCTTAAAATTTTTCTTTGTTGCTGCTCGGAAAGAGAGTCTAGAAACTTATCAAAAGGGTTGTCTCCTGAAGAAGTAATGTAATAAATGACTTTAGTCATTGTTTTTATGGCGACCCTGTTAACGGGGCAAACCTGACTGCTGATCCTTCATTCATTATCAGCTTGGCTTGAGTAGCTGTAAGATTATAGTTATAAATCCTGACATCATCTATTTGACCTGTAAAGTATTGGTCAGGGGTAGAGGAGGAACCT
>MFNJ01000030.1 GCA_001782015.1 Candidatus Levybacteria bacterium RIFCSPHIGHO2_01_FULL_36_15 | reverse complement strand
TTCATAGGCTGCAAACTCCATTACAGCTTGAGCTGCTAAAGCCTTGCGATCTACTAAAAATAGTATTCTCTTGCTGGAGCCTGATTTGAGAAGACGATAGATTAAAGAGGCAATGGTGTAGGTCTTGCCGGTTCCAGTAGCCATAGCGACCAGCATAGAACGTTTCTGGGCAGCTATCGCTGACTCAATGGCTTTTATTGCGTCTTTTTGGTAATAACGGAGCTTTTGATATTCTGGAGGGTTTTGGATTAACCAGTTAGCATTTTTTACGTTGTCGTATTGAAACATCTCCTCAATAGCTTTTGGTGTGTGGAACTCTTTGACGGTTCTGGATCTGCTTAACTCATTCCTAAAATCTTGAAACCAAATAAGCTCTCCATTTGTCGAATAAGCAAACGGAACTTTATAACCATTGTAGTTGCCCAATCCGTCCTTAATGGTTCTTGCATACCTTTGGGCTTGTTGAAGTACGTTTTGTGGGCTTAACCCCAGTTTTTTTGCTTCAATAACTGCATAAGGTTTGCCGTTGAGGTATAAAACGTAATCAGCAAAACCATCGTCTGTTGGTAATTCTCTTACAGCAGTTCGGTGAAGAGTAGATAAATCGAGATCGTTAGAGAAGTTAATTATTTTTGTCCAACCGGATTTAATTAACTTAGTATCAATCCATTTTTTACGGGTTTCATCTTCATTTATAATGTTCATATAATTTTACTGTCACCATAGTAATCAAGTTCTACCCTGTATTATAGTAAAAATCAGCGATAATAGCACCTACTTTTATGTGATAAACTAATAGTGTTAGTCGTAATGGAATAACCAACGCGATTTGTCCAAGTATTAACTTGTGCAAGTCGTTTTTTTATTTATGAAAGACAAGTTGACAATAAAACAAAAACTCTTTTGTAAATACTTTCTTGAAGGAAGTGGCAATGCAGCAGATGCTGTAATCAAAGCTGGATACAATGTAAGCAGAAAAAATGGAACAGTAGATAGAAAATTAGCCAAAAGTATAGCCTCAGAGAACCTGACAAAACCTGACCTTTTGAAGTTTATACAACAAAAATTAGAGAGGATTGGTTTTATTGACGAAAACATTATGAAACATCATCTTTTTCTAATTCAACAATTCGCTGATCTATCGGTCAAAGCAAAAGCGATTGATATGTACTACAAAAAGACTGGCGCTTATGCTTCCGACAAAAATGATGAAAAAAAGAATGATAACCTTGATTCGTTTATGGATAGATTAGCCAAGATGTTTCC
Source organism: Candidatus Levybacteria bacterium RIFCSPHIGHO2_01_FULL_36_15 (assembly GCA_001782015.1). Taxonomy (GTDB): domain Bacteria; phylum Patescibacteriota; class Microgenomatia; order Levybacterales; family GWA1-39-11; genus 2-01-FULL-36-15. The sequence goes on along the minus strand of MFNJ01000030.1, from coordinate 43,664 downwards.
CGATTGAATAGACTTACAGTCTAACTCGATACGGCTCTTAATTTACCAAAATCAGCACAATGCTCAAAATAATCCTTATGTTTCTTGAATAACTCTTCTGAGCATGTTTCAATAATACTTTGATAAAGCTGAGGTATGAGTTTTTCTCCACCGAGTTTAACAGCTATGTAGGCAGCCAACATAATATCCTCTCCGGTCTTAATGATTGACGGATCTTTACCTTGATACCACGACTCAGAAGCCATTGTATACTCATCTGTCTCGCTTATATCAAAGTCCACACAAAATGATTGCGTTCTATTACCATTGCTTGTGAAATGAGCAGGCATTTTTCGCTTTGACGAGTTGATAATATCCAACACTGTTTGAATAATATCCTTTGGTTGCGCAGAAGTTAAAACAGCCGGAGCATTTAGTTTCATTTTAATTTGCATATTTATTAAGATTTTTAACCGTGTTCCAGATCGCTCTCTAAGGCTTGCATCGCAGCGCCTATGCTTCCATTATGCCATTTGTCAGCTATGCTTTTTAGTTGTTGCTCAAGCGTTTCTGGATTATCCTTTGCCCACTTGTATAGCTTGGGAAAGTTCACTCGATCTAACGACTCCCCAAGCACAAATATTTTGTTATTTGTTGAATAAGGTATAGCCTTTCTCATAGATTTGTTTTTTCAAGTGTCGGTTCAGCTGTTTTTTTAGCTCCGGCATATCAAGCTGACTAATCTTATGTTTATAATCGGAGATAACCTGATTAGTTGCTTCGTCTGCAATTTTTTCCTTACTTTTAACATCAAATTCGTAACGGAGATACAAAACTAAGCTGAAAAGAAAGATCACGAGAATTGCATAGCCTACAAAACCATAACCGCCTATTGCCTTAACTAATTCGATCAGAAGAAATAATCCTGAACTTATACTTATTAGTCCTAAGAAACCGTATATTAACTGTTTCTTAATTCTCATAAATATATACTACCAGTAAGTCGACTGTTAGTAAAGATTTATCCACACTATAAGTGTGGTAAAGGTTACAGCAGTGTCAAAAAAATTAGGTAAAAGAGTAAATCTTTTGCGTATAAAAAAGGGTATGACGCAAGAGGAATTAGCTCTGGAAGCAGGCTTGAATAGAGCTTATATAGGGTATATCGAGCGCGGAGAACGTAACCCTTCTACTGAAACTGTGGCAAAGATTGCAAAGGTATTAAAGGTTTCTTTGAACGAATTATTCAAGTTTTAACGCTTTCTGAGCCTACTAAATAATTCTCAGATTAGGTTTGTTCCCTTACCTTACTGAAAAGTTTATGAAGTAAAACTTCATCATTGGCTTCTGCTGAATAAACATAAACGCTTAATGACCTAATCGAGCCACTGTCTGAAACTTTCAGGTCAGGCATGTTGAGATACAATTCCGTGGGAGTGGTTATTCCTAAATCAAGCAATTCAGTTACTTTTTTTATATCGCCACTCTCTACAGCCTTCTCATAAGCCTCTTGCTGTTCGGTATTGAGTTTGCTCACCTTTGTACCGCCATATCTGGCTTGCGCTTCATTATTTTTATTAAATTGTTCAACCTGTTGTTCAGTCTTTTCAGCAATAATTCTTAATAGTGTTTTTGACATAGCTTATTTAATTTTATAACTTTTTCTTCTACCTATTCTACAAATCTTTTTGTCCAAGTCATAACATATGAGGACAAAAGCATACTTTTCATTATATAATAGTTCTGGGTCAGAAATCCTGTCCCACACAACGGCTAATTGGAAATATTTTAATAAAACAGCTTGTTTTTACAATATCTTCTTTTTTGAATCTTTTAATTCTTTCTATCTTTTACATGAGGAATATTTGCAATTAAATTTATGTCAGTATAATGAAATTCAAATCGCTGTTTGATTTATTCCTAATTATTTATTTTTTCCTTTTTTCCATTCAACTGATTTTAAGATAGGCGAATAAAGATCATCATCTAAAGTAATCTTAAGTTCATCAAGTTCCTTTTTTGTCGGATTCCTTTTTTGAAATTTCACAAAGGGTATTTCGTTAATAACAGCAATAGGAGTCCGCTCTTTTCCTTCTCCCATGACAACAGTTGATGCGCACGCAAGACAATCTGCTATATTAAGTTTTTCGTATTCAAATTTTCTTCCGAAAATATCTTTTGTACCGATATAATCTTTGACTGCGGCAAATCCGCTGTGCGCAAGAGAAATAGCTGTCACTCCCCACCGGAATGGAGTAGTCTTACTGTCTGTAATAATTATACCGCAGCTTTGTATATTGAACTTTTTGCAGAAAAACTTGCGAATCTCATTTGCTGTTTTTTGGGGATTTTCTGGCCATAAAACATAGTATCCGTTTCCGTTTGACTCATCAATTCCTGCGGTCGCGGAAAGGTTATTTCGTGTAATCGTAAGACTTACATGATAAGGATTTGTTTCGCGAGGTAAAAAATATTGTGCCTCTTGTTCAATTAATTCATCTTTTTCAATCTCACCAATTTTTACAATTCTTCCTTCACAAATCGAAATAATCTTTGAGGTTACAACAACTATTGAACGATTGTTCAGCAGATTGACTGATGCGTCAAGAATATCTGTTAACTTATCTCCTGTAATAACTGGTTTTGTTTTTATGACTGTAACTATCATTGCACTTTATATTTTAAAAGAAGAGTTCCTCTCATATTTAGCTGCTTACAACTTATTAGTCGTAGAGTAATATTTAGATTCTCATCTGTTAGTAAACAATTACCATTTCCAAAATAACTTTCATTTATGTTCCTTTCTTTTTAAGCCATTTTACTTCTAAATAAACAAACGGTGTTTCAATAACGGATATAAAGCATTTTAAAAACCAATAGGGGAGAATCAAACCAAAAAGAAATGCGACCCGAGCGAACAACACTTTGTGCTCGTTCTTTTCCGTGTACTTCTGTAATTATATCGTTTATAGAATAGATAAGGGGTATTGCAAATATTGCAACACTAGCACTAAGTTTAAAATTGCCAAGAGCAACAAGAGGAAAGGTTTTAGCTCCCATGAGTTCTGAAACTGCAATGCAGCCTATGTAAAATGATATTAGAAAATCAAGTTTTTGTATTTTAAACATATTTTTTCCAATAAAAAACTCCCGACCGGGAGATGCATTTTTTAAACTAATGATAATTTCTACACAATACTCCCAGTCTTTAATATAAGACTGGCAGAGGGCGAGAAATTATTGTGGACATCAACACGACTATTCATTGTTGTAGCTCCTTCACATTAATATAATTTTACTTTACATCACAACTATTGTCAATAATTATCAGATAATTCAAACTATTTTATTATCATGTATATAGTAGGAAAAACTTTTATCCATATAGTTTATCTTTTTAGCGGATCGCGATGGGATCTATGCTTACCCAGACGTGGACAGGCTGACGCAAGAGTTCTAATTGATTGTACCAATGCTAGTTCTTCAGCTTCACGCTCTGGAAGAGGAGTTCCATCGTATTCAACTACCTGATAATTTTGTTGTAACTCTAGGCAATCAAGCTCCTCCAGAAGCTTAACAACTAAACGGTGAGGCTCTTTTTTGTTTAAACCTGTTTGGCATCGATATAGTCTTTCACGAAGGCCACTAATTTTAATATCATTATTTTCTGCTGCTTCTACTCTTCCCATATCTTGGATAATAATACAAAGATACAAATGAGTCAAATAACTTGTTTGGTTTTACTATTAGGAACTTTTTGGGAATTTGAAAATGCGGAATATATTTATTGTCGCTACGTTAAATTGAATTCTTTTATTCTGATACTCCTTTTTTGCCATTTTGATTTTTTCAGCGATTTTAATCCAAGAATTAAAACTATCTATGATCTCCTAATGATTTCTTAATGTAAAGTACATATACTAATATTAGGGTAGACATAAATCTGAAAATATGGCCAATCGTGAAATGATGGATCATTCAAAAATGAAACATGATATGGTATCTATAAATAAAGGTACCCATTACGAGAGCATAATTGAGGCTTCTCAAAAATTAGTCTGCTCCGATACAGCTGAACACTGTGAATGTCATCGTTCCAAGGTTGAACACGATATGGCTCACATGGACCATACTGATCATGAAAGAGCTATGACTGATCCAGGGATGGCAGAGTTTATGGAAAAGGATATAAGAAACCGTTTTCTTTGGTCGCTTCTTTTTTCAATTCCAATTTTTCTTTATTCACCAGTATTTAACAATATATCAAAAATTACTCTTCCTACCCCTATTCCGGTTAATTGGCTTTTATTAATTCTTACCACAATAGTAGTTTTTAGATTTGGTTCAATCTTTCCCCAAGGGGCATACCAGGCATTAAAGCAAAAAACGCTTAATATGATGGTTTTGATTGCTGTTGGCGTTTTTGCAGCCTACTTATTCAGTGTCTTTATCACGATTTTCATTGGTGGAGAAACTTTTTTTGAAGCAGCAGCTTTGCTAGTTACATTTGTCTTATTTGGCCACTGGATGGAAATGAAATCACGAAAGGGAACATCGGATGCGCTACGTGCTTTATTCGACTTAGTACCTCCCCAAGCAAGGGTTATTAGAGATGGTCAAGAAATGACGGTTCCAACTTCTGACGTTGTTATTGGAGATATTGTTGTTCTAAAACCTGGTGATAAAGTTCCGGTTGATGGAGTGGTAGCTGAAGGAGAAACAGCAATCGATGAATCGCTGGTCACTGGTGAATCTATTCCGGTTTCTAAAAATATTGGAGATCAAGTGGTAGGGGGCTCGATTAACCAAACCGGTTCTGTAAAATTTAAAGCTACAAAAGTTGGAACAGATACGGTACTGGCTACTATTGTTAAGTTAGTAGAAACCGCTCAAAATTCCAAAGCTCCAGGACAAAGATTAGCTGATAGAGCAGCTCAATACCTAGTTATTCTAGCAGTTGGTGCAGGTTTAATTACTTTTACAGTTTGGTACTTTGGGATGGGGGAAGGACTTCTAATGGCTTTGACTTTTGCAATTTCTGCTGTAGTAATTGCTTGCCCAGATGCTTTGGGACTTGCTACTCCAACTGCGGTAGCTGTGGGAACAGGTATTGGAGCCAAACATAACATTTTAATCAAAAACGCAGCCACTTTAGAGCAGGCTTCAAAAATTCAGGCAGTGGTTTTAGATAAAACAGGAACTTTGACTGAAGGAAAACCCAAAGTCACCGATGTAGTAGAAAATCAAAACTCAAAAATCAAAGGTCAAAAGTTTTTACAACTTGTGGCAAGTATGGAGAAGAGTTCTGGACATCCTTTGGCTCAGGCTGTGACATCTTATGCCCAAGAAAATAAGGTTACCTTGTTACCTGTTAGGCAATTTAAATCTTTATCAGGTTTGGGTATAGAGGGTGTTGTAGGGGGATATAAGATTTTAATAGGTACAGAAAAACTTATAGCAGATAGAAAAATTGATTTAACGCCGTTAAAAAAAGCTATTAATAACTTATTAGATGATGGAAAAACTTTAATGATTGTTGCTATTGATGGAGAATCATCAGGAGTAATAGCAGCAGCAGACCAGATTCGGGATACCGCTAAACAAGCCATTGTTAGAATGAAAGAGCTGGGACTGGAGGTAGCAATGATCACAGGAGATAATCAGAAAACAGCGGAAGTCATTGGCAAGGAACTTGGGATAGCTAGGATATTTGCAGAAGTACTGCCGGAAGATAAAGCTAAATATGTTAAAAAGCTTCAGGATGAGAATAAGTTTGTAGCTATGGTGGGTGATGGAGTTAATGATGCCCCTGCTTTAGCACAAGCTGATATTGGTATTGCAATTGGAGCAGGAACTGATGTGGCAATTGAAACAGCTAATATAGTTTTAATGAAATCAGACCCGGCAGATGTTCTTCGTGCTATCAAGTTGAGTAAGGCTACAGTTAATAAAATGAAGCAAAACCTTGTCTGGGCAAGTATTTATAATGTCTTAGCAATTCCAATTGCTGCAGGAGTGTTATATCCAAATTTTGGTATTACTTTAAGACCAGAATTTTCGGCATTATTAATGTCAGCATCATCTATTATTGTTGCTGTCAATGCTGTACTTTTAAAGAGAGCAGAAAAAGATTTACTATCTATTTGAAAGGAGGTGAAGATTTATGAAACAGCAATATGCTATTCCAAATGTTTTAGCTGTTACAACAGCCATTGTTTTTATATTATGCCGTGTATTAGTAGGTTTATTTCCTGACGCGTCTTTTGCTATTGCTCAATCTTGGTTTCATGGGATAGAAATTAGCAAATTGGGTGTTTGGAATTTAACCATGCAATCATTTGTTTTAGGACTAGTTTCAGCAACCATAACAGCTTGGATAGTTGGCTACATTTTTACAAAAACTTATAAACTGCTGGTTAAATAAGTATTCCGGTTCAGTAGATACTAGGATTTTTGTTTATTGAAATAATTTTGTGGGCTCTTGATCATTTGTTGTACGCACCATTTTGCGTAAACCCCACTAAGTAGTTTTCCAAGCCATACATATGTTGTCGGAAGTTCATAATCTATGGAGACTTGTAACAAAGACCCATTTTCTTGCGGTGTTATTGCAACCTTCATTTTATATTTCCCGATAATCAAAAGTTTTGGGGTTCCTACTGTTTCCCATTCCTTTAAATGCGGCGGTTCGCGTCGAGTCATAACTTCATCTAGATAAAGTTTAATCCCAAAAACGTTACCACTCATGTGTATATGTGATCCTATTTCTTTACCTCCTTTTTCATCAATTGAAGTGTTCATTTTTCCTCCACCCATCATCCAAGACGATTTATTCATATGTGACGAAAGGCGTATATGATCATCTATATAAGCAAATAAATCTTCTGTACTTGCAGAAATCGTTATACTATTTTCGTAATGCCGCATAATATTATTTTAATATAGAAAGTCTTTTTCTTTTACCTCTTATATATTTTAACTTATTATTTATTAATTTTTCTGAAGATTTGATTCCTTTCTTATATTAGAATGTTTTTATGGGGGGAAGATTGCGTTTTGATACGCTATAATAAGCATAGGATTATGAGAATTTTATTAATTGAGGACGAAAAGCGTTTGTCTAATATTATCAAAAAAGGATTTATTGAATTAGGATATGTGGTAGATCAAGCCTTTGATGGTGAAGAAGGCTTTTACCTTGCCCGGTCAGAAAGCTATGACGTAATTATTCTGGATATTCTGTTACCTAAGTTAGATGGTATTACTGTATGTAAGCAGCTAAGAGATAAAAAGATAGCTATACCGATTTTGATGTTAACAGCCAAAGCCAGGGTTGAAGATAGAGTTATGGGTTTAGATGTTGGAGCAGATGATTATTTAACCAAACCCTTTGAATTTGTGGAACTAAAAGCCCGAGTAAATGCACTATTAAGAAGAAACTATCACCAACCTCAAAGCTTAATAACTATTGATGACTTGAAAATCGACCCTATCAAACGTATTGTTAAAAGAAATAATAAACATATTGTGCTTACCCCAAAAGAATTTTCGATATTGGAGTTTTTAGCGTTACATAAAGATGAACCAGTAACAAGAACCCAAATTACCGAGCATACCTGGGATTATAATTTTGACAGCTTTTCTAATGTAGTAGATGTTTTTATTGCCACTTTGAGGAAAAAAATAGATAACGGATATAAAAATAAGCTCATACACACAGTCCATGGAGTGGGTTACAAAATTAGTGAAAGAAAACGCTAGATGGTTAAAATGAACAATCTCTTTCCTTTAAAAATTAAATTAAAAAGTATTAAGTATAAGTTATTTTTATGGTATGTCGCAAGTTTATTGGTTTTAATAGCATACATCCTGTTTTTTATACACTACTACACTGTTCCGCACTCAATACATATTTTAATCGTGCTTTTTTTTATTTTGGCAATCGCGGAGTTTATTGTGGTTTATAAAATTACTAAATCAATTACTTATTTGTCTACAAAGATAAAATCAATCACCAGCGAAAATTTAGAAGAAAAAATTAATGGTATAAAAAGCGAGGATGAGATTGGAGAACTAGCAAACTCATTTAATGGTTTGTTGGATCGTTTAAATGAAGCGTTTAAGAGAGAACAGCAGTTTATAGGCGATGTAGCTCATGAACTTAAGACTCCTTTATCTACTCAAATAAGTTCTTTTGAGGTTACTCTAAGTAAATCTAGGGATATAGATGAATATAAAAAAACGATAGAAGAGGCACTTGCGGAAGCTCATCAACTTTCGGCAACATTGAAGAACGTCTTAGATCTTGCTTGGTCGGAAACGCCAAATAAACAAAACGGCAGGACAAAATTCAACCTTTCCGAACTTATGGATGACCTTTACGAAATAGCTCAAAAGATAGCCTATAAAAAAAGAGTGCATGTTAAATTATCTACTACAAAAAATATATACATTTACGGTTTTAAGGATAAACTAGCTCGAGCCATTCTTAATATAATTGATAATGCAGTAAAATACTCACCTGTTGAGGGACAAGTAGAGCTAATTTTGGAAAAAAGTCCAAGTAAAGTTTTAATCAGTATCATTGATAATGGGCAAGGTATTCCGGAAGAAGAAATACCGCACATTTTCAACAGATTTTACAGAGGTTCAAAGACAGACAAGGTTTTGGGGTCAGGTTTAGGGCTTGCTATAGCAAAATCAATTGTTACCCTACATCAGGGAGAGATTAAGGTAAAAAGTAACAAGGGCAAAGGATCTACTTTTATTGTGGTATTACCTCTTTTCTGAGTGCCTATCTTCATACTTTCTTAATCTTCAATTTATTATCATTATCTTATCCATTATGCAAGACTATAGAAAACAAGTTTTATTAAAAATAAAATTTGCTCAAAGTCATGTACAACAGGCAATAATAATGTTTCAAGAGGATACTTGTAACCTTAAAGCTGTACAGAAATCTAGGAAAGCTCAAGATGTATTAAAGGAAACAGGTCGACTAATATTTTGTCATCATTTAAACGCTTGCGTGGTGGACTTAATCAAAAAAGGACAGATTGACAACGCCGGAATAGAAATAAAACGTCTTTATAGATATAACTTTTAGAAGAGATGGGTGAAAAAAAAATTATAATTGGTATTGTTTTACTTACCATTTTAATCCTTGTTGGAGGAATTTTCTTGGTATCTGGTGAAAGTTCAACATCTGCAGCTATTACGTCTTCTCAAAACACAAAAGCAACGGTTGACAACAAAAACTATGACTGGGGCAACATACCCTTCAAAGGTGGCAATGTCAGTAAAACTTTCACTATAAAAAATACGGGGACTGACACATTAAAACTTATGAATATTAAAACATCCTGCCACTGCACTAAAGCTCAAATAAAAATTGGTGATACAACAAGTCCATCTTTTGGGATGAATAGTGTTTCATCATGGATTGGAGAAATCCCTCCAGGACAAGAAGCAGAGCTTAAAGTAATTTTCGATCCTGCTTACCATGGTCCCCAGGGAGTAGGACCAATTAATCGGTTGGTTTCAGTTGAAACGAACGATTCGAATAATTCCAGGCTAGAATTTTCCTTAACAGGCACAGTTATAAAATGATGAAAAATAAAATGGTTAAAAAATTTCTCAGAAAGGCTATTCCTCTATGGCTAACTATAGTTATAGTTTTAGATTCTACTGTTTTTGTTGGTTTAACTGAATACTATATCATGAAAAAACAGTTTAATGAATCAATCACAAAACTTGCCAATACTACTAAAAGCTCCGAGGATCTAGTGAATATTTTAAAACAAGAAGTTTTACCAGCTAAAGGGTATACAACTTCACTACGATGGAAAAACTTGGGCCAGCAACTGGTAGAGTCAGGAGTTATTGATAAGAAAAAATATGAAGAACTTTTTATAAGTGAAGCTGATGGGAAAAACGAACTGAAGTACCTAGATGGAGATTGGAATGAAAATATTGCTATAAATGAAAAAAACAGCCGGTTTATAGTTAACACTTTTTGGGCTCTGGGACTAGTCAATAAAAGCAGAGTTTTAGACGAAGGTCCAATGGTACAAGAAGGAAAAGGCAAGGCAGGAAATTTTGCTTCAACTGGCGGTTGGACTATAGGAGCAAAACCTGTAATGGAGCTTTATTCCTCAAAAGAGATAATTCCTTTAAATCTAGAACAACAGGAGCTAGTTAAAAAAATAGCAGAGAATGTTTTTAGGCCTTGTTGTAATAACCCGACTTCTTTTCCTGATTGCAACCATGGAATGGCAGCCTTGGGTTACATTGAATGGGCTGTTTATAATGGTTTACCAGAAAAGCAGATATATAAAGACCTACTCGCTTTTAACTCTTTTTGGTTTCCTCAAACTTATGTAGAGATGGCTGTATATTTTGATAAGCAAGGAACCAAGTGGAAAGATGTTGATGCTAAACTTGCTCTTTCTAAAAATTATTCATCAGCTCAGGGAGCTGCCAAAATAAAACAAGCAGTTCAGGGTATTCCAGGCATTCAAAGTAGCGGTGGAGGTTGCGGAGTCTGATGGAGACAATGCTTTTCCAAACATCCCTTATAGCAGCTTTTGTTGCTGGAATGGTTGCTTTGCTTGCACCGTGTTGTATCACCTTTTTACTTCCAGCTTATTTAGGTGGAGTTTTTAAGGAAAAAGAGAAAATACTTTTGATGACCTTAATATTTGGATTAGGTATTTTTGCAGTGATGTTGCCAGCTGTCTTAGGGATTGCTCTAATTTCCAAGCTAACTTTTCGTTACCACGATCCAATCTATATTCTTGGCGGAATAGTTATGTTACTGGTATCAATCGTGACCTTCTTAGGAATTAAGTTGCCAATGCCTCATTTGCCAGGTGGCACACAGAAAGAAAAACCAGATATATTGTCTGTTTTCACTTTAGGTGTTTTTTCCGGTATCACTTCTGCTTGTTGTGCACCTGTTTTGATTGGAATTTTAGCTCTTACCTTTTTGTCTCCTAATTTTTTCGGTGCATTAGCTATAGGAGGAGTGTACGTTTTGGGTATGGTTACTCCTCTATTATTAATTTCTTTATTTTTGAATGAAAAAATGCCAAAGTTCTCAATTCTGAGACGTCCAGTGGCAACAATAACAATATTTGGCAGATATACACCATTAATTTTAAGTAACCTAATTGGGTCAGCAGTCTTTTTTGTAACCGGAGTGTTAATCCTAATCTTCTCATATAAAGGATCCCTTTCAGGTCAAAACATGGAAATTTTTACTAAAACAATTCAAAATTCTGCGGAGTGGGTAAATTCAATTGTGGGGAATAATTTACCCTTAAATTTAATATTTTTAGTAATAGTAATCTTTTTCTTATATAAAATCGCTAAAAAAGTTTGATATGGATTGCTGTCAAAAACAACAAGGAGGTAATACTCAACGGAAATCTTTTTTAAAAAACAAAATATTTGCTTTTTGTTTAGTTGGGGTAGGTATAATAGTAATTGCTATCTATTTTTTTAAGGTTCCCGTATCCAATCTTCTTACATTCGGTTTATTGCTTCTTTGTCCACTGATACATCTTTTTATGATGAAGGGCCATTCTATGGAAAATCATCAGGAGAATAGCCAAGACAATAAAAATAAAGACAATGTTAGACATTAAGGAAGTCTTCATTATTTCTTAATGTTTCATACTGTAATATTAAAAAATCTTTAAAATATGCTAGCAAAATTTTTATTTACAACAGTACCAGGATCAATACTTTTAGCAGCCATGATTATCTCGTCGTCAATTTTAATTAGTGGTGGAGCTCTTAAGGTTAAAGGTGATGCTGGACAAAAGAGCAATAGCGCTGCTGTTCAAGCAGCTCAATCAAACCAAGCCCCTTCACAAGCTGTGGCAGCTGCCCAACTAGATAGTGGTAAACCTGTAAAAGTATCTATTTCCGGAGATCCTATTTTAGGTGATAAAAACGCCAAGTTAACTTTAGTAGAATTTTCTGATTATGAATGTCCGTTTTGCAAAAAATCCTTTACTGAAGTTCTACCGGAGCTGAAAAAGAGTTATATAGATACAGGAAAAATAAGATTAGTTTATAAAGACTTACCGCTTCCTTTCCATCAAAACGCTGCAAAAGAAGCTGAAGCTGCCCAGTGTGCAAAAGATCAGGGTGGAGATATTGCTTATTTTAAGTACCATGATCAGATCTTTATAAATACTACTTCAGGCGGTACAGGTATAACTCTAGATCAGTTGCCTGCTTTGGCAAAAAGCGCTGGACTGAATTTAACGCAATTTCAAGAATGTTTGGATGGTGGCAAATTAAAAGCCGAGGTAGATAAAGATTTAGCGGAAGCGCAAAAAGTTGGAGCCAATGGTACTCCAACTTGGTTCCTTGGTAAAACCACTTCCTCAGATTCAATTGAGGGAACGATCCTGGTGGGAGCACAGCCTTTTAGTGCTTTTAAATCTGCCATAGATCAACAACTTTCCCAATAATTTATAAACTATGGAAAAAACAACTGTACACATCAAAGGAATGCATTGTCGATCTTGTGAGATCTTGATAGAAGATGAACTTCTAAAGATCCCTGGAGTTGACAAGTGTGTAGTCAGTCATACAAAGGGTACGGCGGACATTTATCATAATAATGGATTAGATAAAGATAAAGTCTCTCAAGCAATAGGTGAAGTAGGTTATGCTGTAGGTAAAGAAGAAAAACCACTTTTTTCTAAAAATCCTCATGATTATTTTGATTTACTAGCTGCTGCTGGAATTTTATTTTTTGTATATCTTTTGGCAGATAATTTAGGACTTTTTAGTTTAGTAAAAGGAACATCTAATAATTTTGCGAGTTTGCCTGTTGTTCTACTGATTGGACTTACAGCAGGTTTTTCTACTTGTATGGCATTGGTTGGAGGACTTGTTTTAGGGGCGTCAGCTAAATTTGCAGAAAAGCATCCAAGTGCTACTTCATTACAAAAATTCAAACCTCATGTATTTTTTAATATCGGTAGGATTGCTTCTTACTTCTTCTTTGGGGGTATGATTGGTTTTGCTGGTTCTTTTTTCAGTCTTTCTCCAACAATTTTAGGAATCCTAACCATTGTTGTTGGAGGGGTAATGTTTCTTTTGGGAGCTCAACTTATCGATATTTCCCCTCGTTTACGCTCTGTAAATATAACTTTGCCTAAATTCATAAGTCGGGCATTGGGTATTAAGGAGCATCACGAAAAAGAATACAGCCATACAAATTCAATGATTGGTGGAGCCATGACATTCTTTCTACCATGTGGTTTCACTCAGGCAATGCAGCTTTTTGCTATTAGTACAGGTGATCCGGTTAAAGGAGCTTTAACAATGGGATTCTTTGCTATTGGAACTGCTCCCGGGCTTTTAGGAATAGGCGGACTTACCTCTGTTGTTAAAGGCGCTTTTGCTAAAAGTTTCTTTAAATTCGCTGGAATTGTAGTGATTGTCTTGGCTGTATTTAATATTTCTAACGGTTATAACTTGGCTGGTTTAAACTTACTTTCCCTTTTTAATGCAAATGCCGCATCTACATCTTCCGCAACTGATCCTAATGTTACTTTGGAAAATGGTGTTCAGGTGGCTAAAATGGTGCAAAATTCTTCCGGTTATTCACCAAATACATTTATAGTCAAAAAGGGCATTCCTGTAAAGTGGATTATTACTTCCGAAGATGTGAATACTTGTGCCAGCTCTATTGTTTCTTCTGCCTTAAATATCCGCACAAGTTTAAACTTAGGAGAAAATATTCTTAAATTTACACCTACTGAGACTGGAGTGTTAAAATTTAGTTGTTCCATGGGTATGTACCGTGGATCGTTTAATGTTGTAAACAGTGACGGAAGCGGTAGTGCTGTTAATCAGCAAGATTTACAAAAGCAGGTGGCTGCGCCAGCGGGTGGCGGAAGCTGTGGTAGCAGCGGAGGTTGCGGTTGTGGGGGAGGAGCAACAGCTCAACAAAAATTGCGAGCATCTGCTTCCACGACTCCTGCTCCTGCTGTCCAACAAGATAATATTCAAGTGATTAAGACAGTCTACACTCAGGATAATGATATTCAACCTAACAGGTTTACTGTAAAATCCGGTCAGCCGGTAAGAATGGAAATAGATGTAAAGGATGATGGATATGGTTGTATGGGAAGTATTATGATTCCTGGTTTAACACAGCAACCTGTGATACTCCAAAAAGGCACACCCATTGTGTTTAATTTTACCCCAAATAGAGCGGGAGATTATCTAATTACCTGTGCCATGGGAATACCAAGAGGAGTGATAAAAGCAAATTAACATGGATAATAAATTTAAAATTCTGGGCATGCATTGTCAGGCATGTCAAAAAGTTATAGAGAAAAAATTAATGAAGATTAATGGGGTTTTGCGGGTGATTACACAGCTTTCAGGTAAAGTAACTATAGTGGCCAATCGTTTAGTGACGGCAAATGAAGTTAAACTTGCCCTTGAAGGAACTGATTATCAAGTTGGTTAGTCTTAATAATTTCCTAATGTTTTATTTGTATACTTATAACCTATAACATTATGAATAAGCATAAAATTAATTTTACAGTTTCAGGAATGCATTGCGGTTCTTGTGAAATGCTAATCAAGGATGAATTAGGAGAATTGTCAGGAGTAAGTAATCCTGAAATTGATTTCAAATCCGGTAAAGGATCCGTTTTTCTTAATTTAGGACTTAATAAGCCAGATGATATTATCAAAGCTATTGCTAATGCTGGTTATAAAGCAATAATAGATACTCCGTTACAAGAAACTAAAGATGAGATTTCTGAAATGAAGATTAGCCAAAAAATAGTACCTAACGGTAAGCCCATGAAAATTAAGTTTCAGTCAGTTACTACAGCTGCTGGAAAAGTTTTAGAAGGAGATGATGGAAAGTTATATTTTGATGGCAAGGTTGATAATAAAAAAGTTGCCCAATTCTCTATACCAAAAGATAAAACGGAGAATTCAAAAGATTTTATTGACAGATTGCTTCGGTCAGTAAATCTTCTTAATACTTTAGATGTTAATAGGGGTGAGGATAAAACAATATCAGAGAGTATATCGAATAGAATTGTAACTAACGTTGCGCAACAAATTATATCTCCACAAAATTCAGGATCAGAAAAAGTTGCTCTTTCACTTTCAGGTATGCATTGTACGTCTTGTGCGGGAATTATTGAAAGATCTCTTAAGAAAGTGCCTGGGGTGAAAATTGCTCGTGTCAATTTCACCGCCGAAAAAGCTTCAGTTGTAGTAGATTCAAACCTTCCCTCAAAAAACTCTCTTCTGGAAGCAGTTAAAAGAGCTGGATATAAAGCTACTGTATTAGATGGGACAGATCCAGAGTTTGAATCCCGCAAACAAAAAGAGGAGATATCAGCATTATTTGAGAAATTTACCATTAGCTTTGTTTTGAGTTTACCAATGATTTATTTCATGCTTCTGGATTTTTTCAAATTACTTCCTGGCAGTACCATTTTGGCACCCTATATTGGCATTGTCTCTTTAATATTAGCCACACCGGTCCAATTTATTATTGGTAAAGGTTTTTATAAGGGCATGTGGTCTGCCCTCCGCATGAAAACCTTCAATATGGATAGTCTAATTGCTATTGGTACCTCTGTTGCTTACTTTTACAGTTTATATAATTTTATCACTTATTTCCTAGCTAACAATTCTTACTTAGGACTAAATGGAGCTAAAATACCCGATTTATATTTTGAAACAGCGGCATTCTTAATCACTTTTGTCATTTTAGGCAAATGGTTAGAAGCTAAAGCTAAAGGCAGAACCTCTGATGCAATTAAAAAGTTAATGGGGCTTCAGGCAAAGACAGCGAGAGTTATTAGAAACGGGGAAACTTTAGATATTCCAGTAGATCAAGTGGTAAAAGGAGATTTATTGATGGTAAGGCCAGGCGAAAAGATACCTGTTGATGGAGTTATTGCCAGTGGCGCTTCCTCTGTGGATGAATCAATGATTACAGGTGAGAGTATGCCAGTAGAAAAAAAAGTTGACGATCAGGTAATCGGAGGAACTATTAATAAAACTGGTAGTTTTCAGTTTACTGCTACCAGGGTTGGACCCGAAACAACTCTTTCTCAAATCATTCGTTTAGTTGAGGATGCTCAGGGATCAAAAGCCCCTATTCAGGCATTTGCAGATAGAATTTCTGCCTGGTTTGTCCCAGCTGTTATTAGTATTGCTGCGCTTACCTTTATTGTTTGGTTTTTTGTTCTTGGTGCACCGCTGTCTTTTGCTTTGATGGCCTTTACCGCGGTTATTGTTATTGCTTGTCCTTGTGCTTTAGGTTTAGCAACTCCTACAGCTATTATGGTAGGGACTGGTAAAGGAGCAGAACATGGAATTTTAGTTAAAGGAGGAGAACCCCTAGAGAGTGCCTGTAAAATTAATGCTATTGTTTTTGATAAGACAGGAACTTTAACTAAAGGAAAACCAGAGGTAGCTGAAATTGAAAGCATAGGAAGTCTGGATGAAGATGAGGTATTAGAAATTGCTGCAAGTATTGAAAAACAATCAGAACACCCATTGGCTGAGGCAATCTATGCCTGCGCCCAGGAGGAAGAAATCGCTTTACAGGAGGCAACTAATTTTAGGGCTATCCCAGGTCATGGTGTTCAAGCAGATGTTAATGGCAAAACTTATTATTTCGGTAACCGTAGGTTAATCTCAGAAGTGGTTGGATTACCTACTGAGCGAATAAACCGCAAAATGACTCGTTTAGAGGACCAGGGTGTAACTGTTATGATACTGGCTACAAAAGAAGAGGTATTAGGCCTTATTGGTGTAGCTGATACTGTTAAGGAAACTTCGCCAGAGGCTGTAGAAAACCTACAAAGGATGGGCATTGAGGTATGGATGATTACTGGCGATAACACCAGAACAGCTAAGGCCATAGCAGAACAAGTAGGAATTACTAATGTTTTAGCTGAAGTTTTACCGGAAGATAAAGCCAATGAGGTTAAGAAGCTGCAGGCACAGGGTAAAAAGGTAGCAATGGTTGGTGATGGTATTAACGATGCTCCAGCCTTAGCGCAAGCTGATTTAGGGATTGCTATGGGTTCAGGAACTGATGTAGCAATGGAGACAGGAGGAATAGTCATTATTAAAAATGATCTTCGGGATGTAATTCACGCTATTTCTCTTTCCAAGGAAACAATGGGCAAGATTAAGCAAAATATGTTCTTTGCACTTTTCTACAATGTGATTGGTATTCCTGTAGCAGCTAGAGTGTTTGCAGGTGTTGGGCTGGTCCTAAAACCAGAACTGGCGGGATTGGCAATGGCTTTAAGCTCAATTTCAGTAGTCAGCAACTCACTACTTTTAAGGCGTTTTAGACCCGGAAAAACCAATTATCTTTCAATATTTGCTCCAGCTCTTATGATGATTCTATTTACTTTTATCTTTTTTGAATTTGCCCGTTTTAGCTCCAACATGGGTAAAGCTGAATCTATGGTGGTGGCAGCTGCAGACCTGAATAAACAAGTAGGAGAAATGTTAGCTCAAGGGCAAAGCAAAATTAATTTTACCGATAACAATCCTAAACTCTTTTTTCAAATTACCACTCTGGATAATAAATCCTTGAAGCCAAAAGAGGGGATACTAACTTTTGGTAAAAATGAGATGGTCATAGGGTATGAAGAAGCGATGGCAATGAAGGAGGAAAAATTATTTCAAAAGCCAGACGATACACTTAATGACTTCTTTGGTGTGCCTCAAATGAAGATAGTTGGTATTCTTGAACCAACAGGAACTTTAATAGACAAGTATCACTTTGTTAATTCTGATACTTTTGCAAAACTTAATACTGCTGGAAATATAAAAGTAGCTCTTTCTTCCGATGGAACACCCAAACTCTTTTACTCCATTTCTGCTAATATCCCAGAGAAAATTAAGGGCAGTATTCGGTCTGATGGCTTTAATCCTATTTACATTGCGAATAATAAATATGAGCCAATTTTTATAGGCATAGATGAAGCAGAGGTAATGAAAAAGGAAAATATCTTTAACAAGGAAGGTGATTTGATAAAAGAGTTCTTTGGTAGGAATGTTATAGTTGTTGGGGTTTTACCTAAAACCAATACTGTTTTAGATAGCTTTCATTTTATAAATTACAAATAATTAATCAAAGACTTTAGTGCTTAAACCAACAACATGATCGTTCTCATCCAATCTTGTTCCGTTGATTCCAACTATTTTCCCCTGTACTTTTTCAAAATAAAACAACGGCATACTGAACGTTCCGTTTCTTTCAATAACAGGCTTTGCACATGCGGGATCAGTATTTTGATTTATGCAAACTCTTTGTACTGACCCCTCAGGTAAAATAAAACATTTTTTAAGACATGTGTTATACTATAAATAGTCGGTACGAAGTTATCATTTTCTTGTCTTCTTTACCGTTTATCACAAAATAGTTTGCAACGCGATTGGTTGCCAGTATTATGGAAAAAGAATTTATCAAAGAAGAAGATTATATTATTGATGAAATCCAGGAAGTAAGCGTAGGCGAGAATAAAAACTGGCTTGCATTGATTAAGTCAGCATTCCCGGCTTTAAAATACAGAAATTATAAGCTTTATTTTACTGGGCAGCTTATTTCTTTAATCGGAACATGGCTTCAAATTGTTGCTCAAGGGTGGTTGGTGCTTACACTCACACATTCTGCTTTCTGGATTGGAACAATTGCCGCTCTTTCAACCCTTCCTATTCTTGTATTTTCATTGTTTGGCGGAGTAATAGTTGACAGATTTCCAAAAAGAAAAATTATTATTTTTACACAAAGCATGGAAATGATATTTGCGTTTTTGCTTGGAATTCTAGCTATATTACATATAATCAACATCACTCAAATTGCAATAATCGCTTTCTTAAACGGGATTGTTGTAGCAATTGACCTTCCGGCAAGACAGACCTTTATGAATGACATCGTAGAAAAAAGAGATTTACCTTCAGCAATAGCATTGAATTCTGGACTTTACAACAGCGCAAGAATTATAGGGCCAAGCGTTGCTGGCTTGCTTATTGCTCTGGTTGGTGTTGGAGGAGCTTTTATCGCAAACGGCCTAAGTTTTTTGGCTGTTATTATTGCTCTTCTTTCCATGAACATACAGGATGTTTCAAATTCAAGCAATCCGAATCCTTTGAAAGCTATTAAGGAAGGAATTCAGTATTCTTTTTCTAACCAATATATTTCTATTTTACTGGTATATACTTGTGTTGTTTCAATTTTCGGCTGGTCTTTTATTACCATACTTCCCTATATAACCAGTAAAACGTTTGGGGCGGGAGTAAGCGAGCTCGGTAATTTTTACGCTGCATTTGGAGCCGGAGCGCTTGTTGCTATGGTAATAATTTCTGGATTTTTTAAAAAAATTAAACCTTTTGTCTTTATAACGGCTGGCGGGTTTATGTTTATCACGGGACTACTTTTGTTTACTTTTACAAATAATATTCTACTTGCTCTTCCGCTCTTGTTTATAACCGGACTGGGACTGATTCTGCAGTTTTCAACTATAAACAGCAGTATTCAAAACCTGGCGGAAGATCATGTTAGGGGAAGAGTAATAAGTATATATACGCTTATGTTTGCCGGCATGTCCCCAATTGGAAATTTTCAAATAGGATACCTTTCTGATCATATTGGCTCATCCTCTGCGATAAGAATCGGCGCGTTGATAAGTGCAGCGGTTCTAATATTTATGCTGTACAAAGACGGAAAGATCAGGCACCTCAAATTTTAGCTTCAAAGCAATTTTACTTAAAGAGTTAAATACATATATAATGTGATCATGGATAATAGAAAAAAGGCAGTCGCGCTTTCCTCTGTTTTTGCAAGTTTCTTATTAACTTTCTTAAAGCTTATTGTTGGACTTCTGACCGGAAGCATAGGAATTATTTCAGAGGCCGCTCACTCGGGACTTGATCTTGCGGCCGCGTTCATAACGTATATGGCTGTCAGAATTTCAGGAAGGCCGGCAGATATTTCTCATCACTACGGCCATGGCAAGGTAGAAAGTTTCTCTGCTTTTATTGAGACACTACTTCTTGTCTCAACCAGCATATGGATCGTTTACGAAGCTGTTCAACGACTTTTATACAAGTCTGTAGAAGTCCATGTAACGTGGTATGCGTTTCTGGTTATGG
This sequence comes from Candidatus Levybacteria bacterium RIFCSPHIGHO2_01_FULL_36_15, assembly GCA_001782015.1. Taxonomy (GTDB): domain Bacteria; phylum Patescibacteriota; class Microgenomatia; order Levybacterales; family GWA1-39-11; genus 2-01-FULL-36-15. The sequence goes on along the minus strand of MFNJ01000030.1, from coordinate 23,501 downwards.
CTGTTTCTATTGTTGTTGATTTTACCAGGTCACGTGCTTTAGAAAAAGTTGCAAAAGCTACAAACAGTCAGGCACTGGAAGCAGACGCTCTGCATTTTAAATCGGATATCTTAAGTTCAGCGGTTGTAATACTGGGCCTTATATTTTTGATTATGGGCGTTAAAAGCGCGGACGCAATCGCAGCAATCGGGGTTGCGGTTGTAGTACTCAGGGCAAGTTATAACCTGGGAAAACGCACTATAGATGTTTTAATGGACGCTGTACCTACTGGATTAACAAACCAGGTTAAAGAAATTTCTGAATCAGTTGAAGGAGTTGTAAGCATTGAAAGAATCCGGGCAAGGCCGATCGGATCATCTGTCTTTGTTGACATGGTAATAAATATTAGCCGTAAGGCTCCCATTGAGCGGGTTGGTAAAATCACAGAAGCAATCGAGCAGAAAATAAAGAAAGCGTTTGATGGAGCAGATGTTGTTATACACGTAAAACCTGTAGCGCTGGAAGGAGAAACGCTTTTAGAAAGAGTCCAGACTATCGCGGCAAATCATGGAATGAACGCTCATGATATTTTTGTAAACATTTTGCATGGTAAAAAAGTAATAAGTTTTGATATTGAGACAAGTAATGCTCTCACGGTAGAAGAAGCCCATAAAAAAGTTGAACATATTGAAATCGCAATAAAAAACGAGTTAGGACCGGACATTGTGGTCAATACGCATATAGAGCCGGCTAAGCCGGAAGCTCTTGAAAGTCAGGAAGTGTCCTCCGCAGAACTTGCCTCAATAAATAAAAAAATTGAAAAAATTATGGTTAAAATCAAACCGCTAAAAAGCATACATAAAACCTCAGCGTACAGAGTAAAAAATGATTTATTTATATCTATACATTGCGTCTTTGAAGAAAATTTCCCACTGGAAGAAGCACACAGTCTTTCAGATACTATAGAAAGAACAATAAAGGTAAATATCCCCGCTATCAAGCACGTTTTGGTTCACGTAGAACCTTTTCACAGTCAAAATCCCGGAAAACACAAAAAAATTAAAAAGTTAAATTAATAAAGGCATGTGTTTTTCGGAAAGGTAGCCGTTTGGTTTTGTGGTTAACTTATCAGTGTAAATTAAAAATCCATTTCTTATTGTGTGATCTCCAAACTTCTCATTTATGCTGTCTATAACTTCTGCAATTTTTTCCTTTTTTTCGTCATTGTAAAAATCAAACGATGCATATCCGCTGTGGGTTAAATTACCCGCCCACACACTTATTCTTCTTACCATAGAATTCCACTGCCATTGGTTATACAGGTATTTGCATGTATAAAATATCTCCTGCCCAAGATCGGTATATTTCCCGATTGTCTTTCTTTCGCATTTAGATTTTCCGCCTGCAAGACAAAGACCTATGGTTTTTGCCTTTTTATCGATTTTCCGTAGTTTCTTTGCTATTTCTTCACAAAGTTCATAGATTATCTTGAGTATTTTTGTCTGATTATATTCATTTTTGGGAAGGCAATAGTTTCTTCCTACTGATTTAGAGTCTTTTTCAATATAATATGGTATTACAGGCATATTATCTATTCCAAGAGAAATGCTTTTTAGGTGATACGCTGTTACTTTTCCAAACTCCGCTTTTAAAAGGTTTATAGGACAGGTTCTCAGGTCAAAAAAATTAAATACTCCGATAATATTTAATCTCAATCTTAAGGCTTCACCTATCCCGCAGATATCGGTTAGCTTTATTTTGCTGTAAATTCCGTCAACGTCTTCCTTTTTTATTGTTGCAAAACCGTTTGGCTTGTTGATACTTGAAGCAAGCTTTGCCAAAAGCCTATTATGCGATACGCCTATGCTGACAGTTATAAATTCTCCTATGTCTTTGTTTATTCTTTTTTTAATACCAGAAGCTACAAATTCTATCGATGGGTATAAATGCATAACGGGCGTTAAGTCTATAAAAGCTTCATCTATGGAAAATAGCTCAACGGCAGGGGAGTAGAAGCTGCAGATTTTCAGGAATTTTTTAGTAACCGCGTAATACTTGTCAAAACTGGCCGGAACAAGAATGATATCTGGAATGATTTTTTGTGCCTCATAGGACCTGCTTCCAGTTTTTATGCCGAACTTTTTTGCCTCCCTGCTTGCTGCAATAATACATGTTCTTCCGTGTTCGGCTGTTACTCCTATCGCCTTTCCGCGAAAATCTGGATTAAACTGCTGCTCGCAGCTTGCAAAGTATGAATCAAAATCTATATGCATAATAATCTTTTCCATATATATAAAATTTACTGGAAATTAATACGAAAAACAATAGAATAAAATATGTCAAAATATTATAAATATTTTAAGATAAAGGGTAAAAACTCAATAGATTCCGTAGGCAGATAAGGAAGAGTTTCCGATTCTAAATCTTTTCAGAAGGTAAATTGCGCTGTCACACTGGTATCTTGATGGAATAGTTGTAAATGCTGCGGAAAAACCATTGGTTTTTAAAAGATTTACTATTCTTGGATCATAAGTACCATAAGGGTAGGAAAAGATTTTGACAGGCTTGCCCAAATGCTCCTCAAGTTGAGTTTTTGCAACCATAATTTCCATCTGGTCTTTTTCGTCTCCACCGTGGGGCAGAGAATAATGTGACCATGTATGGTCGTAAGCATAAGCAAATCCAGAATCTACCATCTCCTTCAACTGAGACCAACTCATGTATCCCTCATTTTCAAGAAGGCCTGTTGGTATCATAAGGTTCAATTTTATGTTGTATTTTTTTGCAGTTTGAAACGCGTACTGATAAGTATCTTTATACCCATCATCAATTGTTACCACTATAGGTTTTCCTGGAATTTGCTGATGTGAGACTAGAGCATTAACTAAATCATCCGCCGATATTGAATTGTAGCCGCGGTCTACCAAATACTTCATCTGTTGATCAAATATTTCGGAATCAACGGTTAGTTGAGCATGCCCATCTTTTCTTGCCTGATCCAACGGTTCTATATGATGATAGTAAATTACAGGTACATTCAGGCAAAAAGCGTTCGGATCTAACTCCTCCTGAACAGGTGTAGGCTTAGGCGTATCTGTTGGGACAAGAGTGGGAGAAATTGTTATTTGTATCCTTGAAAGGTTTTTATTTTTTGATAATTGTACTAAAGTTTGTTCTGAAGCAAATTTATAATTCCCGATTTGCGGCTTTTCAGAAGAATATATTTTTAGAAAGAACATGAAGACAATCACCAAAACTCCGGCAACAGCCGGAATTAATTTTGAAGGTATCTTCACCTTACCCTTCTTAATTTTACTTTTCTTTTTTCTCATATCGATCTATTATATGTATAACGGATAGAAAAACAAAGGTTTAAAATAATATTATAGTCGCAGCCCTTGGAAATTTGCTTCCATTTTTTGTCTTACAAGTCTATTACCGTAATTTTACTTGAACTTTTAAGAAATATATTTAAATTTGGTACCTTAGTAATTAAGACACGCATTTATATTTAAAGATTCCAAAAAAAATTGTAAAATATGAATAAAAATGTCTGTGAGGTATGCAAAAAGGTTCGCGCTAAAAAATTGATAAAAATCGTGGATAACAATCAGTTGCAAGTTATTCAAGTATGCGAAAAAGATTACATTAATTTAAAGCATCCTGAAAACACCAGCAATACCAATTTATTTTCCTCCAATCAAGAATCTGAATTCCTCATAAATTTATATGATTCGAATGTCGCCTTTTCCGACCACAAATTAACTACCATAAATATAAATGAAACTCTCTCTGAAGAAACCAAACTCATAATTCAAGACTCTGCGCGAATTGCTATTGAGCTTAATCACAATGAAATAAGGTTAGAGCATGTTTTATATTCCCTTGTTGATAATAGACAGATTAAAGACGTCTTGGAAAAGTTCAATGTAAAACCTAATGACATAAAGGAACATATAGAAATTTTTGCTCCAAGAGGAAACAATTCCTATTCTAAAATTGATGAAATAAATCTTGAATTCTCTGAGAATTTAAAAACTATTTTTGAGAACGCCTACGAAATAACCAGAGAGTCCGGCTCAAAGTATATAGAACCCATATATTTATTCATATGCATAGCCCAGAAAAAAAGCCTTGCCTCAGATATTCTAAAAACTTTTAACTCTGATTTTATTGAACAGGTTAATAAGTTCATAGCCAAAGATGCGATTTTAGCAAAACAATTAAAACTTACAACCCTGGCTCAACTAGACAAAATAAAACTCTGTGCCAAGACAAAATTAAATATAGATATTATTTTTGATAATTCTGTGGTTGATTATCTTATGGAGGTTGATTTGCTTCCAAAGCTGGATATCACAGAAATTGATGAGAAAATAAAGGAAAGAATTGAATATGTATTGGTAAAAGAAGTTTTGCAAGGCTACGTCAACAGAAACGATATAATAATAATTAACTTTGACAGATCAACTCATGAAATTGTATTTGCAAAAAAAACTACTAATATATCCAAAACATGAGTTGACTCATTAAAAGAGGTAGATCTAAGATCTACCTCTTTTTTGTGCCGGAAACTTGTTTATCAAGTTTACCATTTTATTAGAGTCTTGCTTTTATGGGTTAAGTCGGGCATATAATTTTTGTTTATATCTTCAGATACCACCGCGAAAACTGAAGATTTAGAAATTTTGTATGCTTGACTTACTGCAATAAGCACAGACTTCAATAGAGCTATAAATGAACTGAATTAAAATTTTTTGGGTTTTATTTATCACATTTTTATTTAAAACCTTTAACGTAACAGAAAAAGTAGAAATCCGTAAGAAAACGGTAAGAGCAGTTATGTATCTTTTGAAAAATTTATGTCCTTCAAAAGGATATACTCAAGCAGCATGCAACAAGCTCACGGGAACTAAACAAAATATAAAAAGGAACCTACAATAAATATCTTAAAATACCTATTGACTTTTGTTATAATTTTATTCATATAATAAATTATGACAAAAAAAGACTGTTTGGTTGGGGCTAAATCTTTTCTGGCCTTCGTAATTATATTGGTGGCATTCAGTATTCTAACAATCTTTAGTATTTATCAGGAAAACATTATCCTTACGGGAAATTTTGCTTTATTTATTATTCTTTCTGTTGTTGCAATGGGACTGCTTGTTTCACTTTTATTCCTTATAAATCCTAGTACAAAACAGGTCAAAACGCTCATCGCAAAAAAAAGTTCCCACAAAAGGAAGAGATAAATTTTTTATTTAATATTATATTTCAGTTTTCTCCATATTACGTTTCCGGCATGTAATGTCCCGGTTAATCAAGACGACTAACAATGAATGCCTTGTTCATAAAGTAGCATCATTTACACATTTCTTACCAAATTATAGCGTAGTTTTCATTTAAAACATGTAGATTGCTTATATGAAGGAGGTGAGAATTATGTCACCAAGAAAAATTGGAAAAGGATGGCACAAAGATCCAAAAAGACATGCGCAAGCCGGTCAAAAAGGAGGTAAATCGACTGCCAGAAGATACGGTGTAGAGTTTTACAGAGCAATAGGAAAAAAAGGTGGACAGAAAAGCTCTGGAAATTTCAAAAATAATCCTAAAAGAGCAAGTGAAGCAGGTCGAAAAGGCGGTCGCGCTCGTGGAATGGCCATGAGAAGAAGAAAAAGAAGATAAAACAATACTCCGACTTTGTCGGAGTATTACATTCTTCTGAAGGAAAATGTGTTGCTAAGTTAAAAATAGCAAAAATAAAGATTGCTGGTGTAAAGCAAGACGAGTAAAAATTAAACTAAAATTTTTCTTCTAGAGGTAACATAAAGGTAAAGTGTTTTGGTTCTTGGAGAGCCTTTGAAATGAAAGGTTTTTGAACCTGACATAACGTTTGCCGTTTGCTAGTCCTTTAATTTTGATATTTTGCGGCAGAAAAAGATCTGTTAAAATGTCCCCGAAATAAAATGAAGTGTGTATTTTTTGAACGAACATACTGATATTGTCCTTAATCCAAAACCTTTTAGTAACGTTTTCTTCTCTGAAAATAAAATTTATAAGGGCGATGCTTTTCCCCAAAGCTTGAAAAAATATTTCCCTGTCATGGATGGTGGAATTAATCGTAATATGAAACGTGCCTTTTTCTTCTTTGTACCAATTCCATCTTGTTAATCCTTCAAATTCAACTTCCTTAAAGCCTCTTGATAATTTCAGCCTGCAAAGATACTCCAGCATTATATGTTCAAATAGATGTCCTATTTCCGTACACTTAACTTCTCTGGAAAAAGGAAGGTTTCTTTCGTTAAAACATTTTGAATAGAATATACTGGGTAGTATTGTTTTTAAAATTCTTTTAGTGTTGGGTAAATCTTTTGTGTTTATAACTTCTGTAAATAATTTCATGCTCAGATAAGTGCTTACTCTTCTATGCACAATCTTGAGGGAGAATAGTTCAAAGTTGAAGGATCTTTTGTAATGTAAATTTTGCATTAGTTAACTTTCTTACTTTTTTCTTACTAATTTATTACTCAATATATACAATTATTTTTACTTTTGCAAGCAAGCACTATGAGGCTGATTAAAATCCGAAGTTAAATTGCTGAAGCAGTTTGATCATGAATTTTTCTTTGAGCGACCCGCCTTTTCGTTAAAGACAAATATCTTTTCCTGATTCTTATGCTTTGAGGCGTTACCTCCAAAAGCTCATCTTCATTTATCAGATCAAGAGCCTGTTCTAAACTTAATATAACAGCAGGTGTAAGTTGAATGGCAATATCTGATGTGGAAGACCTGATGTTTGTCAGTTTTTTTCCTTTGCACACATTTATATCTATGTCATCTTCACGATTTGAGATTCCAACTACCATTCCCTCATAAACTTCCGTTCCCGATCCTACAAAAAGTACTCCTCTTGCCTCAGCATTTTCCAAGCCATATGATAAAGCTTTTCCCGCCTCAATTGCAACAAGTGCACCGTTTCGCATATTCATAATAACAGAAGATTTGGGAAAATATCCCAAAAAATACGTATTAATTATGGCTGTACCCTTTGTTTTAGTAAGCAGACTATTTCTTAGTCCTAAAAGATTCTGGCTTGAAACTTTATAGACAAAACGCGTAGTGTTATTTCTTTCGTTTGCCATACTAACCATTTGGCCTTTTCTTTTTGACATTTCCTCAGTAACAACACCTATAAATTCTGATGAAACGTCAATAGTGGCTTCCTCAAATGGTTCACAGAGTGCTCCGTTTATTGTTTTGTATATAACCTGCGGTTTTGAAACCTGAAGTTCAAAGTTTTCTCTTCTCATGGTTTCAATCAATATGGAAAGGTGCAGTTCCCCACGTCCTGCCACAATAAAATTGGAACTTTCCGTATCTTCTTCTATCCTTAGGCCCAGGTTAATTTCTTTTTCCTTAAGTAATCTTTGTTTTATTTGTGCGGAACTGCAAAATTTTCCTTCACGGCCGGAGAGAGGGCTGGTATTTGGGCCGATTGTAACTTTAATTGTTGGCTCTTCAAGTATGATTTTTGGCAGACTATAAGGAAATTTTGGATCACTAACCGTTTCTCCAATGGTTAAATCGGGTATGCCCGCAATTCCAACTATGTCCCCTGATGTTATTTCTTCCACTTCATGTCTTGCAAGCCCAACGCTTGTATAGAGTTTTTGTACCTTATACGTTCCTGTTATCTTATTGTCATCAATAAGCGCTATGCTGTCGCCTTTTCTAAGGGTACCTTGATTTATTTTGCCAATACAAATTCTTCCGGAATAGTTGTCATAATCAAGTGTTGATACAAGCATTTGAAAAGGCTTGTCTTCATGCACGGCACTGTTGGGAACCACTTTTAGAATTGTTTCAAAAAGTGGAGTTAAATCTCCCTGGGTTTCTGCTGTATATCCTTCGGGAAGATCAAAATAGGCTTTTCCATCCCTGCCAACCGCATAAAGAATTGAAAAGTTAAGCGCAGAATCATTTTGCGCTAGCTCCAAAAATAAATTTTCAACTTCATTTATTACCTCAGCAGGCCTCGCGTCTTTCTTGTCTATTTTGTTTATTACCAGGATAATTTTTAAGCCGGATTCCAAAGCTTTTTTAAGTACAAATTTTGTTTGGGGCAGTGGACCTTCGGCAGCATCAACCAGAAGCAGTGCCGCGCTTGCCATATTTATCACTCTTTCAACTTCTCCACCAAAATCCGCATGGCCCGGAGTATCAATGATGTTAATTTTTACTTCTTTATAAAATACGGAGGTATTTTTAGCAAGTATTGTAATACCTTTCTCTTTTTCCAGGTCATTTGAATCCATGATAAGGCTCTCATTCATTTCCTTCTGGTTTGCCCGAAACGTATGAGTTTGTTTGAGCATGGCATCAACCAGTGTAGTTTTACCATGATCAACATGAGCAATAATAGCTATATTTTTTATTTCCATTTGTTCTGAATTACTTTAACACAATAAAGACATGCCATGCATGCCTTTGGAACTTTTATTTTATCACAATTTACGCTTGGAAGCCAATTTCAATCTATTTCTCTTTTTTATTAACGCGTTTTTTGTCCAATACAGTTTTAACTGCCTCATCCGGCACTTCATTATTTTCTCCAGTTTCAACTTTTACGGCCGGATTATCATGCACAAGCTTGAATGCCAAATACTCAATATCTTCAGATCTGATTTCTCCTATACTTGTTACTTTTTCAACTATTTTTGTATATGAACCGTCAGGATAAGAAGGATCATCTCTTACCATCTCGCTTTTTAATTCTGGTGGAGGCGGGTGACCGGGTAAATCCAGATCTTGTCCTGGTATTTTCTTGTCTACTCCCGGTCTTGCTTCCAAGGCTTTTTTTGCGAGACTCACAATAGTCTCCATTCTATTTTTGTCTGTACCTGTATCTTTTGCATAAACTTTTTTATTTATTTTCCTAGGTCTTTTCTTTGTTTTTTCTTCTTCCTCATCCTCCTCTTCATCCACTACTATTTCTTCTTTAACCTTCTCATCTTCTTGCACACGAGTGGCCGGCAATACTAACGTTTTCTCTTGTGTTTTTTCCTGTGGCTGATTTTCTTCCTGAAGTACTTCTTTAACTTGTCCAAACGTTGCAGGTTGTGTTTTTACTCTTATATCTACTTCTGGCACTTGTATCGTTGAACTTCTTATTTCCGGAACTGCTGTGTGCACGTAAGATCTAATAACTACTACCGGCTCTATTCCATCTTGCTCAAATTTTTTATCTAAAACTCTAGAAACTCTTGCGAATGATTCCTGCTTATTTTGAGTTATTTCTTCCATTAGGCCCAAAACTTTTGCTGCCTGTTTAAAATCCTCTCTTACTTTTTCCTTAACTAAAGGATCTATTTTCTCATTTTTATCTGTCTTAGCAGAATGTGCCTCGGATTCTTCCGATACATGAAGTGCCGGATACACATCTTCAACTTCAACAACTTCCTGCTCCTGAATGGATTTTACTTCATTTTGCTGCTCAGGTAATTTTAGATCCTCCTCTTGTAATTTTACATTGGAAGGCGCATTCTGGACACTGTATCTTGATAAATACAAATCAATTAAATTTTGTGTTTTTGCATCCAGCACCAAATCCGGAACTTTTTCACTCTTCGTGTGAGCCTCGACTATGCTTATTGGATCCGTATTGTCAAGTGTTTCGGTAGTAGCAATATCTTGAAATTTATGAAAACCCGCCAGATCAATTTCCCTATCAAGTAGTTCTGGCTCTTTTGCAATAAGTGGAACATTTGTCTCTATATTCAAAGTTCCTGCTTTTTTGTCTTTACTCCATACCACAATGCCATGATCGTCAGTCCTGACTGGATCGGGGTCAGATCGCTCGTTCATAATATTCCGTGAAGCAAAATCATTCAATGCCCCGGCCACAACGTCGTGGGTAAGGGATTTTTTAGGAGATGGAATTTCAATAAAAGCTATTCCTTTTGTTTTAGTTTCAAAAGGAGGCTCAAAACCCTGAGTTGGTTTTCCCATCTCATTTTCTCCTGCTTGGAAGAGAATGGCATAATCTGATTTTGCTTGGAAATCAAAATCAGGCATTCTTCTGTCTTCAAAACCCATATTAAAACTATCTAGTTTTGGCATTGAGCCCAAATTTTCAGGAATATTTGACCCGCCAGATATACCCATTTTATTTATTGACGGAGACGGAGCAGGGAAGGATGGACTTGCTTCAAATGAAGTTGAAATAGATGGCTGTAATACGCTTGGCCCGGCTTCAAAAGAAGGCGCTGCCGGAGCTGCTGATACCCCAGCTGAAAATCCTTGTGCACCGCCGCCTGATAATGTTTCCGCGCTCATTATATTTACTCCTTTGCCTCACATTTTACTTACACAACGCTTGTCCTGCTTGACAAACACCTTACAAAATCCTTACAGCTTCTAATACAGGGTATTTCAAAACTTGACTTCAATAATACAAGGAATATGTTGAGAATTATGATTAAGAAATGAAAGTGATCGCGTCTAATCGTTTTTAGATACTTTTGAAGCTGTTTTAGCCTACGGGTTTTTCATAATTAGCGATTTAATTGCGAGATTATACTGATCAATAAAATCTTCAATAATTGTTAATGATTCATTATACTCAAGGTACAAATTTTTTGCTTCAGCCACCAACTTTTGTTTATTCTTATTACTGGCCGTTTCCGCTTTTTTTTTAAGAAGTGTTAGTTTTTTCTGAAAATCTTCTTCCAGAATATAAATAAGTTCAATTGCAGTATCAAGATCCTGTTTTGCGTACTTTAATATTAACGATTTATCCATAAACCTGTCATTGTAGATAATTTGTGCAAGACTGCAGAAAGAAAAAAGTAATAGATTAGTAAAAATTAGTAATTAAAAAGGGCAAGTAAAGCAAGAGAGATTATCCTTTTCTCATCAGAGTAATTTTTAAACCCCAGCCTTTTATAAGGTCTTCCAGCTCGGCTTCCTCACCTGGCACAGCCTGAATATTTGCATCTATAACATCTTTAAGAAGTTTTTCCTTGCTCAAGATTATATTGTCCGGTCTTTATTAAATGTAATACTTCTTTTCTTGAAAGATGATACCATGTACCAATGTTTTTCCCATCCGGGGTTCTTCCGGAATATTTTTCTACCATGTGGTAGATTATATTAATAACATAAACCAAATTCAAGTAACTGTTCCTGGTTCATTTTAAAACTTTTATAAACCTTAAAGTATTGTTTTTATCTTATTTTGTCTTTGTATAATATTTTGTTTATCTCTTCATCTAATAATAGTTCCACACCCATAGAATATATTCTTGTATATCCATGTTTGTTTTTTACGATAAGTAAATTACTGCTTATAATACTCTCGTGTGTCTCGCTAAACTCTTCTCCCGGAGGTAATGAGAATAATAAGGGTAATCTGTGATATGTGAATTCCTCGACTTTTTTAAATATATTTTTATTTTTTTTCATTTTTTATTACAATTATTGGTGATATGTCGTGAAAATTAGCTAATAAATGAAAGATTATACTATATTTAATATAGGTCATGCAACACATATTGCAATGACATATAAAGATATTTTGAAATTAGATTGAGTAGAGGATTTAAGATTATTAAAGTTTTGATTTGATTCAGCTTTGATTGATTCGATTAAATAGAAGTTTATTTAATAGTCTAAATTTTACAAGGGTTGTAGTTAAATAAAGAACTTGATGTTGATTTACTAACCTTTCTTTAATCCCCAACTGCCGTTTTTGATACGCTTCTCTTCTATTAGCGAGCAGAGATTCCCGCCACTGAGTTAGACGAAGGGGCGGGCGTGAATGCCCGAACGAGATGACGTATACTGGTAGGAATGGAGATAAGAGTTTCTGCGCATGCAGCGTATAGGACAGAGTACCATATTGTATGGGTCACCAAGTATCGTCATCAAGTTCTGAATCCTGCGAACTTTAAAAAACGGGTTGAAGAGGTAATCAAGGATGTTGTAGGGCGTATCGTTGGGGTAGAGATTGTTGAACTGAATGCACAACCTGAGCACGTGCATATCGTAGCAATTATTCCACCCAAGTATGCAGTAGCAAAAGTAATAGATATACTCAAAAGTCAGAGTGCGAAGGTGATGAGAAAAGAGATAGCATGGTTTGATAAACCATACTACGATACGTCCAGCTTCTGGTCTGTAGGATACTTTGTTTCAACAATTGGACTTAATGAGGAGATGATACGAAACTATGTTAAATATCAAAAAAAGCAGGATTCAGGACAAGCGAAGCTTGAACTCTAAAGTACCACGTCACTGAGCTAAAGCGAAGGGGCGTGGGTATCTATTTGGGTAGACTAACGGACGAGCTTCGCACCGTCATCTTGGGAACGGAATTTATTTGCCCAATACCACAATATTAAAAGTAGAATTTAAACGATAGTTGACTATGCTTATTAATTATAGTAATATGATTTTAGAGTTTAATATGAATTCGTTTGAAGGACAATCACCAGAAGTAGGAGAAATTAAGCAACCTGAAGAAAAATGGCCGTCTTTTGATGTAAAAAAAGAACTTGGAGGTCGAGTTGTAATTACAACGCCAAAAAGTATATGGAGCGTTATAAAACTTGGTACTGAATATAAGGGAAGAGTTATTCACAGAATGAGCGATGAGCCGGATGCCCCTGCAAATTATTATGAGTTCACAGTAGAACATGACCATAATCCTTACGTATATGTAGCTAATGCTAAAACAGGAAGAATTCCACATCAAGCAGAAACAGGCTTTCTAGACACTGGGAGACCAGATCCTAAAGAATTAAAGTTTCAACAAGTAAAACTAGAATTTATTCCTCCAGGTCAACAAGGTTATAATGAGGGAGATGATTGGAACCGTGTTCTTGAAGAAATAACAACATATACGGGAACAGGTTCAGTAGAAAAAGATCTTTTAAAACCTTTTATAGAATCCGGTATGGGTGAATTTAGACAGATAATGAGTACTTCCTTGCGTGCAAAAAGAGGATAATAATTACACTAATCATAGCTTCAGTTTTTAAAACATTAATATTTTATATTCAGCTATTAACTAACTTTTATTTCTAACTGATATCCTCATTACTATTTTAGATTTGTGGATTTGATGATTATGTGAGTGAGTGAAGGAAATCGCACTCCAGATTATTAAAAAGTAAACTTTTTTACTTGTTTAACTATTGAACCTTTAATATCTTCCCAAGAAAAATCTTTATGCATTCGTGGCATCGGTTGATTATCTGCATCATTAAAATAAACAAGCGATTTTAAAATATGAGGATAGTTATATTGCACTTTTGCATATTTTTCATCTAATTTGGAAAATAATTGTTCAAGCGTCATTTGTTGTAGAATAACATACAAGTCAATAAAATCTTTTTTACTTCCCCGCATGGAGATTGTGATAAGTTTTGTACATGCAATATCAACCAGTGATGAAATATTAATCCCGTCCCACGGGATAAATTCTTCAAGTAAGTTATATGGATAATATTGAAATTGCAGTTTTACTTTATTCAAAAATAAATTTAGTGTTCCTTCTTCTATTTGCACATTTTCTAAAGTTCCACGTTGTAAGAGTTTCTGTTGCAATAATGTTGGCTGGAAAGAATTTTTTGTAAAAAAATCTAGGTCTTCTGATTCTCGATGACCAAGCAATAACGAAAGAGCAGTACCACCACTAAGATAAAAATTTTGTATATCAGGTATATCTTTAATATTATCCAAAACTAACCTAGTTGCTTGAGGAACTACTTCTGTATAAAAATTCATATCAGGATAAATAAATATTCCAAAAATTAGCTGATTTTTTGCTGAGCTTCAAAGTTGGTAAAAAGCTTTTAATAGTTTGTCTGTCTATTTTTGAAAATAACCATCTAATAGCGTCGCTGTTTCCCATTTCAAGAAGCGTTTGTACTATATATTTTTGGTTATTGTTTACATCAATCTGTTTAAGATCATCTCCCCAAAAGTATCGAGCAATATCAGAAGGTAAAGACTGATTATCCATATTCCAATTATACCTTATTTAAATAAAATGTATAGATATTTATGACTTAACGACGTTCAATCATCGATGAATGTGGATTGATTATAGTTTGCCAGGCTGAAATATTGGGTGACTGACCGGACTCGAACCGGCAACCACTAGCTCCACAGGCTAGTGCTCTAACCATTGAGCTACAGCCACCAATATACGAAATAGTATATCATAAAGAGGCTTAATTGAAAATTTCTAATTCCTAATGGCTAATATCTAATTAATATTAGAAATTAAAAATTAGTCATTTACGGTATTATTTTCTCAGAAAAAAGTTAATAATTATGGTGAGAATAATGCTAATTTTTATCCGATAATCTCTCCTTCAATATAGCCTTTGCTTTGTTTGTTGCGAAAAGTAGTTGCGGTAATCACGCCTGTTAAAAATCCGCCCACATGCGCCCAAAATGCTACACCGCCTTGCGCAATGGATGCAAGAGTGGTAATCCCGGAAAAAAGTTGTATAAAAAACCAATAAAAAAGGTAAATTACGGCCGGAATTTCTATAATTGTTATAAAGATAAATATAAACAGAAGGGTTTTAACTTTTGAGTGCGGAAAAAGAACATAATACGCCCCCAATATTCCTGAAATTGCGCCGGAGGCTCCCAGCATGGGAATTTGTGCGGACGGAAAAAAAACGTACTGCAAAATATTACCCATAACTCCAGCAAAAAGATAAAACAGAAAATAATTAAAATGCCCTAAATACCCTTCAACATTATCTCCAAAGATCCAAAGAAACCACATGTTGCTGATAATATGTAAAAAACCTCCATGCAAAAAAATTGCGGTAACAAAGGGAGCTAAGCTGGAAATATCTGTCAAATTTACATAGCTTGGAATTAAAGCGTAACTTTCTATGAATGCAGCCATACTTGGAACCGTCAATTCTTTATAAAAAATATAAATATTAAGAGCAATTATGAATATGCTGACAAACGGTAACCTTTTACTTTTTGCTGAGTCAGAAATAGGAAACATAAGATTAGTTTAAAGTTAAAAGTTCAAAGTTAAAAGTGATAGTTGTAAGAATTATACAAGAAGTGATTCAATTTTGAACTTTTCATTTTGAATTTTGAACTTAATTATGCGCGCCTGGCGCGAGTCGAACGCGCAACCTACTCTTTAGAAGAGAGTTGCTCTATCCATTAAGCTACAGGCGCAACAAAAATATAAAATTTAAATATTTATATTTGAATATGATATATTTTACAATATTAGTATATGGAATGTAAAATCCGCAAGGAAATCATTAACGATTTATCTTCCTGATATTTTATTTTTTAATGCTGTGACCGCCAAAGCGGTTTCTTATTGCTGAAATTATTTTCCCCATATAAGTGGGGCTCTTAAAAGACTCAATCCTGAATTTAACCGCATCTTCAATTGCGGGTACATCAATTTTTAGCTCATGAGCAGTTTTCACGGTCCATTCCCCTTCACCGGTATAACCTACGGATCCGGAAACTTCTTTAAGATCTTCACTGTAAACTTTAAAGGCATCCTCAAGCCACCCGATTAATCTTGATTCAATTACGCTCCCTTGATTATATATTTTAGCAACTTTTGCAAGATCTAGTTTATACTCTGATTTTTGAAGAACAGTAAATCCCTCCGCTATTGCCTGCATCATGCCATACTCAATTCCGTTATGAACCATTTTTACAAAATGTCCCGCGCCCGCTCCTTTAAAAAACATCACTCCTTTTTCTGTTGCCATATCCAAAAATAAAGGAAAAAGGGAATTATAATCCTTCTCATCTCCGCCTACCATAATACAAGCTCCGTTTCTTGCTCCACCCGGGCCTCCGGAAATTCCCGCGTCAACAAAACGGATTCCTTTTTTTTGCAGTAAGTTGTATCGCCTTATTGAGTCTTTATAATAAGAGTTGCCGCCTTCAATAATAAAGTCCCCTTTATCCAAAAATTCAAGCAGGCCGTTTTTTGGAAAAATAATGTCATCCAGCGCTTTTCCAGCGGGTAAATTAAGTAAAATGATTCTTGGTTTTGATAATTTTTCTAAAAGTTCTTTAAGAGAATAAGCACCGGTCATACCTTCTCTTTCAAGAATCTTAGTATCATCAGGTGTCCTGTTATATCCTACCACTCTCCAGTTTTTTTCTATCAGCCTTCTTGCTATGTTTCCTCCCATTTTTCCCAAACCGATAATACCTATTTCTTTCTTGATTGTTTCCTCTGTTTTTCTATTTTCAATTCTTAAAGACTTTACCAGAATTTTTTTTGAGTCAGGTTTATATATTTCAAGAGGCACCAGGTTTTTACGCCAAGCGGTAACAATAGGATCTATATATTTCCAGGAAGGCTTTACTTCATCCGTGCTTATAAAAAGAAGCTGATTACCAGCAATACAATCCAACAATAGCTTTTCATATTCTTCAACATACTGGGTTTTTTGTTTTTCTCTTCTGAACAGAAAATTGAGCGTTCTTTTTTCCATTTCAAACTCAAGACCCGGTTTTTTTGACCAGAACTGGATTTTAATTTCTTCCCTGGGCTCAAGAGAAAATATTATTTTGTTCTGGTAGTGTTCGGGAACGTTTGGCGGACAAAGACAAGGGATGGGATGTTTAAATGTCACAACAATTTCTTTTTTACGGGGCAGTCTTTTGCCGCTTTCTAAAAATACTGGTACGCCAATCCAGCGGGAAAAAGTAAGATACGCAACAGTTTTAAAATATGTTTCAGTGGAGGAATCCGGATTAACTCCTGTAATTTGCCTGTATCCTTTATATTGTGCTCTGAATGTGTGGTGTTTTATTTCATCTTCTGGTAAAATCCTTAAAGTTTTCAGAATTTCGGCCCGTTTTTTTCTTACAGCATTTGATTCAAAATTCTCAGGCTGGTCCATAGTTATCAGAGCCAGCATCTGCAAAAGATGATTCTGGCCTACATCTCTTAAGGCACCTATTCCATCATAAAAAGCGCCTCTTTTCTCAACTCCTATGCTTTCCAAAAGCCTTATGTCTATCCTTTCAATAAAATTATTATTCCAAACTTCCTCAAAAAGGTTATTTGCGAATCTGAAGCTTAAAATGTTCTGCATCATTTCTTTAGCCAGATAGTGATCTATTCTATAGATTTGCTCCTCTTTGAATAGTTTGCCAAGAAGAGTATCAAGTTCTTCCGCTGTTTTTAAGTCCTTGCCAAAAGGTTTTTCAACTATAACTCTTGTCCACCCTTCTTCAGGCCCGCAGGGAATTGTGAGACCGGAAGTCTTTAAGTGTTCAAAAATTGTTTTGTTAAAGTGCGGCGGAACGGCAAGATAAAACAGCTTATTTGAACAAACACTCCAATCTTTATCCGTTTTACCAAGTACTTGAGCAAGCTGGTTGTATGATTTTATTCGATCAAAGCCACCCTGCTGGTATAAAAAAAGCGATAAAAATTTTTTAAAAAGATCTTTATCTTTATGGGCTATTTGATTTTCAAGAAGAGTCATTACAAAACCCCTAAACTGATCAACGGTTAAATTTCTTCTTGAAAAACCAATGATTTTAAAAAGTTTTGGAAGTTTATTTTTTTTATAGAGATGAAAAAACGCCGGGACAATTTTTTTGGACATGAGGTCCCCGGTTGCGCCAAAAATGATAAATACTGTTGGAATATTTTTTGTAATAACCGCACCGTCCATAAACTCTAACATTTTAATACTTTAACTGACTAAAATCTATGCTGAAATTAATTCAGCATGACGAATTATGTCCCAGTCATACAAATAAATGATAGTAATAGTTCTGTTAATTATTAGCTTTTTTTTGTAAGACAAGCTGCAACTTGAGGCATATGAAAGAGCCCACAACTAATTTTTTTGATCTTTGTTTAAATTTGGTCTATGCATGTCCTTTGTTTCTTCTTGCTTTAACTAATAATATTCCTAACACTACAATTATGATTGTCAATGAGCTGATGGCAAAGATTACTTTTGTATCGGTAAAAGCACTTTTCTGTTTTATTTGAATAGTAAAACTAAACTCCCTAACATCATTGCCGGTTAAGTTAACCTTTTGTTCACCTTCATAATTGTTATAAACAATCAATATTTTATGTTCTCCCTTTTCAACACTGGTAAACGAAACAATACCGTTTTTGTCTGTTATGGCTTCTTGGATTCTTGAATGGATTGTTACTCTCACCCCTTTGACAGGGTTATTTTTATTATCGACAACTTTTATTTTTACAGAGTATCCTTCTTGTTTTACATGTTCTTTTTCTTCGGGAGTTATAGTTTTAATTGTTTCTTGTTCAATTATCTCGGTTTCTAGATTGTTATTGCTATTAGTATTAGTAGAAGAAGTTACTGCGGTGAGTGGTTGAATCGAGTTTAACATTAAATAAAAAACTTGATAGTCGTAAGTATTTCCAACCTTATCTATTAAAGACAATTTAACTTGATAATACCCATCAACTAAAGGATAAGGAATGGTGATATAAAAGCGAGTGTGTTTCTCTTGATTTTGAGTGTCTTGAACGTCGGATAGTTGATATTCCCTGGTTAGATGTTCTTCAAAATTTTCATCCTTTACTTCTAACCCTTCTTTTAGTTTCTTTATTGTCAATGTTATCTTGTCTGGACCGGAAGATACCTTGTCAAAGGTATCTTTGGTATTATTACTATTTGTTCTCTCGCTACTGCTGTAAGAATCTGTTGCTTTACCGGAAAATGATGGCATGCGGTTAGTAATATCAAGAGTATATTTTCTTCCACCAGAAACAAGGCTCACATTAGCAATTGCCAGTTCGGAAATCGAAGGAGAAGTTTTATCAATATAGAAAGTACCAGTAGAAACTGCTGAGTTACCAACAGCATCATAAGCTCTGACGTTCCAGACATGTTTTCCTTCGGTTAAATCCCCGTTATCAAGCCCCTTGAAATAGACTTTGATTTCATCATTACTGCTGTTTGAATCGTTCTCATTTAAAAATTCAATTTTAACTGCTGAATCGTCTTTCCAAACATATGAAGCAGAACCGTTTCCTGATGTAGGAATATTTGTAGTCGAGAAATTCCTGTTTTTACCTTCATCCAATAAAACCGAGTAAGAAGAAAGTCCGCTTAAGGCATCGCTGGCTTTTTTAAACCGAAGCGTTGGTTTTGTATCATCTTTTGTGTAATTGGAAGGAGAAATTATTTCTGCCTCTGCGGGTGCAGTAGCGTCTACAGTGTAGGAAAAAGTAGAAGTTATACCTGTGTTGCTTGATCCCGTTGGAGCCGAGTCAAAGGTTGTGCTGGTATCTGTCACTACATTGTATTGGGCAGCCTCTATTGTTGCAGCATACGAACCAGTTGTTGTACCTGTTGGAATAGTGTACGTTCCTGTCCAGGTAGTATTCCCTCCACTTGAAGATGAATAAGAAAGCACAACTTTGTCTCCATTTGGCATGACTGCCTGGACTTTATTATCCTCTCCAGGATCTGAGGGATCAGTTTGCAACATAGAAGAAGTTGCTGTAATTGTTAACGTATCTCCGAGTTTGTAATAAGTAGTATTTGCAGAAGCAGAAAGAGTCCAGTTTTGATAAGCATAAATATAGTCCGTGTAGTGCTGCACATAATAAATTTGCTGGTTTTGTCCAATAGCAATATAGTCACCGCTGAATCCCGCAAGATTCCATATTGTAGTGCCAGAACTATCAACTGCATAAACCCCCGAGTAAATACGTCCGTTTGAATCCACGGCAATTTGTTCTGCCCAGTTACTACTAACAGCAGAACTATTGTTCCAAATAACCGAACCATCTGAAACACTTCGTGCCGTCAACCCGCTAAACTTGTGGTAATAAACAGATGAATCGGGAGAAAGTGCTCCAACATGATATCCATCTCCAGTAGAAGCTACCGACCAAAGTGTACTGCCATCGGATGCAACACAAGCTGCTGTAGGATTAGAGCTACTTCTGCCGGTGTGCAGAAAATTTTGTTCATTAGCAGTCAGTGCGCCCGGATTCCCTACGCTGTTTCCTAGGCAACTACTTGTATATTTAACTTTTCCATCAGGATAATAACCACCAGTTGAACCGTCATCTGTTAAATAAATGATTCCTGAGCTATCAATCGCCGGCGTAGTATCGCGACCAATAGAACCCGTTGTTAAAAATTTTCTTGTTCCGTCAGAATTTACTCCTTCCACTCCACTGTTATCAGCAATAACAACAGTTCCATCAGGTGAAATATTAAAACTGTTCCAATAACTACTCGTTAGGCCAGTGGTATATGACCAAATTATACTTCCATCACTTGTATCTCTTGCCACCAACACCCCACTCCCATAAGTATAAATCCTGCCACTGACAGTCAAAGCCGTCCCTATATTAATACCGTGAGCATTTTCAGTTGACCATTTAGTGCTCCCATCTTCATTAATCGCATAAAGTATGGTAGCACTACTATAGTAAATCGTTCCATCTGATCCTTGAATGACTGAACGATGATTATCAGCTGAATCACTTGCTAAAAATCTCCATCTGATTGCTGGATAACTTGGCCCTGAATTTGTTGATGTGGCCGAGTTTCTTTGATCATGTAGCCATATTGGCCATGGCGCAGAAGTATCAAGACCGTCTGATGTATTCGTGATCGTAAAATTGGACGAAGTCGTTGGACCATCAAGAGTTGTGGAAGAACTATCCTGAGTTTCAACCGTGACCGTATAAGTTGTAGCGGTTGAGTGGTTGGTAATATTATCTAAAACCATATATTTTGCTCCGGCAGTTGAACTTGTGCCTGTATTATCTCTGGTGATCGTAATGACTTGACCCAAGACAGATAGACTTCTGCCTCCATCAATACCACTCCAACTGTCAAATGTTGCACCTGAAACAGTAAAACCGGAAGGGAATGTAATGATAATTTTTCCATCTGCCGGGATTGATGTTACTGTAGTAAAATTAATAGTGTGTTTACCACTGGTGGAAACATCCGAAGACCAAGGAACATCTGCAACACTGGTCAAAGCCGCGGCGTAAACGTTTCCAGCTTGGAAAAAAAATATCAAAAACAGAAGTGAAAAAAAGAGAAGTTGCCTTTTACACTGAGTGGAATCGAAGGGCTTGAATTTTGGAAAATTCCTTTTAAGCTTTAGTGCAAGCGGTGAGCTGTAAGTAGCCCTACTTTTCCTACTTTTTTCATTGTTTACATACATATTTTGTTTTGAAAACTGGATTCATTGTTCTTATAACTTGTATCAAATATTATTGTATAAAACAAGTGAAAAAGGTTAAAAGACGAAAAAAACTGGCGAAAATTTCTTCCAAAAATAGAAGATAAAATCATCAAGGCACAAATAACCAAAGACGATACTGCTATAGAAAAATATAATATAGACGTTGTTACTTCCTTTACAAGGGTTTTTCTTGTGAACTTAGGGGAAACGTATAGAAGATCAACAATTCCGCAGCTAAAAGTGCTTATTGGTTCAGTATTCCTCAGTCAAGTGGCCTGGAACTATACTGGTACATTGGACTGTATGATTAGTCCGTTGTATCAATATATTCGTGACTTTTCTGGAAACACTGCCCCGTCTGGAGCGGGAGACACAAATTATTTTGAACTAATCTATTCAATTATCTATCCTAATTTTAATAAGCTGATGGAAGTATATTTAGCCCCTTGCGGGAATGAAAAATAAAACCCAAAAATGATGATATAATGTAGTTATGTACAACTGGAACACTGATACTAAGGAGTTGGAAAAGAACCCAGAAGAATATACTATCTGGAAACTTGAACAATTAATTAATTATGGCTTGGATGGTGAAAAATTAAATAGAAATATTTTAATAAGATATTGGAGTAAATTAAGAATCGATCCGATCTATAAAGAATATTTGCATTTTTTATTATGGCCAAAACAATCCTAACTCCTTTTCAAAAAAGTGCCTTGAGTGAAATAACTAAAACCCCGGGTTTAGTGAAAAGATTTTATTTAACCGGCGGTACTGCATTAGCAGAGTTTCATCTTCATCATCGTCTATCGGAAGACTTAGATTTTTTTAGTGAAGAAGAATTCAGTCTACTTCCCATCCAAGCGTTTATTAAAAATCTTATTTTGAAACTTCAACTTGAAAAAACAGAATATAGAAACCAGATGGGTTTACATACTTTTTTTCTACATAAGGACTCGGAAGCATTAAAGATAGATTTCAATTATTACCCTTTTCCGCGTCTGGATAAAAAACTACATTTTAAAAACCTTTCTATTGATAGTATGTTTGATATTGCTGTTAACAAATTACAAACGATATCAACACAACCAAGAAGCCGAGACTTTATTGATCTCTATTGTATAATTCAACAAACAGGATGGAGTATTAATGAATTAAGAAAACAAGCCAGAATAAAATTCGACTGGTATGTAGATTCTGTCCAACTTGGGTCAAGGATGTTAATGGTCAAAGAGTTCAAAGATTTTCCTCGTATGCTCATTCCTTTTGATTTTAAAACATGTGAAGCTTTTTGGTTAAATCAAGCTAGAAATTTAGGAAAAGACATCCTAAAATAATTTCAAACGCTTCTGAGCGGGAGATGCAAATTATTTTGAACTAATCCTGCTCAACTACCTATCTCATTTTAGCAAGTTAATGGAGCTGTATCAACGCAAGGAAGAAGATAAATGAGCATACTTCAACCTCTCAGCTTTATTATGAGAAGACATTTATCAAATGTTCTTACAAGATCTAGAGACTTGCCAAGATGAAGTAATTATAGAATTCCAATATATTAACAGTGACAGATATCTTCACCTTGTATACCTTCAGGACTTAATCTTTCTCAACACCAAATACACTATAAGAGCTAAAAGACTTGCTGGTATTATAAGTACAGTTAGTGGAATATTACCTTTGAACCACATTCTCTCTAGGGGAGACATTCTGCTAACTATTTCCCACTCTTTATCAGATTTATAAATTAAATGGAGTTGTTCACAACATAACCGGGCATTTTCTTCATAAGGGCGATTAAAATTCACATCACACGTCCCGTAAGAAGTCTTGTCCCAATAACTATAAAATTCCCAGCCATCAGGTAGTTTGAAGCCACTAAACTCATCACCTGGCCAAAATGAAGCGCATTCATTTGTCTGAGGGTTTACTGCAATCCCGTGAGGGGCTGGTGCGGCATAAGTATTATTACCAAAAAAGAGTAAAACAACAATTAGTGTAAAAATAAAACAAGCTAGTTTAAAGTGAAGTGAATTCATAATCTCTATGCCTCGCCACAGAGCAAACCACCGTTAGCCCCTGGGGAACCATATTATTTTAATAATACAATTAAGGATTCATAAAGTTCAAGTTCAAAATACTATTGCAGCTCTCAGATGAGAGTTTAGTTAATTTAACCTCTTAGGAAAGAGCATTCGCAACTTTTCTGGAGACACTGCCCCGTCTGGAGCGGGATACGGGAGTCGAACCCGTCTTTTTTGCTTGGAAAGCAAATGTTGAACCG
>MFNJ01000029.1 GCA_001782015.1 Candidatus Levybacteria bacterium RIFCSPHIGHO2_01_FULL_36_15 | reverse complement strand
AAGTAAAACATACTTTTATGGAAAAAGAAGACATTTCTATTTTGGAGAAAAGCGGACATTTCTAAATTGGCTTGACAGAGGAAAAATGAAAGATTTCGACATTGACAATGTACTTATTAATTAATATTATAAAAATGATGGAAAACAATGAAATAAATACTTTGTCTATCAAAAGCAGTAAACATAATCCCGATTTTATTAGAATTATAATACTTATTATTCTCCCCATTATCGGTTTTTTTATGGGTATTAAATATCAACAAGAAAGAGCAATATCTGATACTATAAAAAGTACTCAAGCAGATTCAAAAAATACTACAATTTATAAGAAATCCGGAAAATGTCTACATTACGGAGCGGTTATGAAGGAAGACGCCTTAGAGAAATATACCGTGAAACCGGGAGATTCAATTTTATCAATCGTAAAAACAAAACTAAATAATCCATCCAGAATTAATGAATTTATTGAACTAAATAAAGAAAAGTATCCTAATTTAACACTTGAAAATCCATTTTTGGAGCAAGGATGGACACTAGTATTGCCACCAATATACGCAATAACAAGCGGTAAACTTTCCATATTTGATGCGGAAATTATAAAAATTGGACCTAATGGAGAATGGAATATGGAGGGAGATAATAATTCCTTTACTAAAAAACCAGATGCGAAAACAAAATTTATTTCTAAGTTATCTTTTACAAAAGGTGATTGTATTAGAATCATATTTGATTATGGTGGAAATTTAGGCTATGGTTTTGGTGGAGTTGTAATGGTATCTCCACAACAATAATTTTTAATCTGAAAGGAATTTTTTCCACAAAAAACTCCGGGAAGAGAGTAAGCCAGATTCTGTTTCACAATCGTCATCTATCTCGGTTTAGTGATA
This sequence comes from Candidatus Levybacteria bacterium RIFCSPHIGHO2_01_FULL_36_15, assembly GCA_001782015.1. GTDB lineage: Bacteria > Patescibacteriota > Microgenomatia > Levybacterales > GWA1-39-11 > 2-01-FULL-36-15. The sequence continues at coordinate 24,649 of MFNJ01000029.1, read as the reverse complement.
TGTTGTCACAACCGTCCAGCTTGAACTGGATGCCCTTAAACTTTGGTGCTCCCGTAATGCGGGTTATAACGCACCATTCGAAGGTTGCAGCAGGTAGGATTGCCATGTTTCACACCCACTCATCTCTGTTGCTCTCAAGTTCTGTCATTTCAGAACTTGTTTCAAATTCCGCATGTGGGTAAAAAATTCGAACACCGGCTATCTCTAGCCGGAGCTTACGCTCCGTCCCCGGCATTACACCTGTCTGGACTTTCCTATATATTCATGAAACTGAACGTATCGACGATCCTTCTTCCCAGAGCCTCAATATTATATCAAAAACGTCTCCTTGAGACAATTAAATCTTGCTTTGATTAAGCTTCTTCTGCAGATCAAAGATCAAAAATACAATTTTAAATCAAAAAGCAGATATATTTTAAACCATTACTTTTTAGTTTTTGAGTTGTAGTTTTGCATTTTGATTTTTGAGTTTTAAGTTAAAAATAAATAACTATTTATTTTTGTTATTTATCTTATCAAATATAAATTCGTAAACAATTTTGATGCTCGCTGCTACTGGAACCGCAAGCAAAACCCCCATGATTCCGTATATACGCTCCCCTGCCAGGACGGAAAAAAGTATTATAAGAGGATGAAGTTTCGTTGCCTTCCCGATAACATAGGGCGCAAGAAGATAATCCTGTATTTGTCTTGAAACATAATAAATTGTAATAACTATAATCGCCACCTGTGCAGGACTTAGATAAAAGTTTATTTGTCCCCCAGAAATAACAATAATAAATGTACCGATCGCTCCTGCGGCAACAGGCCCGATAAAAGGGACAATCTCAAAAACAGCAGAAAATAGAGAAATTGTCAAAGCATACTTTACTCCTAAAATACTAAAACTTATAAAAAGCATCACTACCATTGATCCGATTAATATCAGTTGACCCCTTAAATAGCTGCTTAAAACGTCATTAATTCTTTTTAAAAGTACCACTGCATCATCTCTGTATTCTGCAGGAAGAATAGTCATAGCTTTCCCTATCATTTTTTCTCCATCTCTTAAAAAGAAAAATGCCGAAAAAAGAAAAACAAAAAAGTTAATTATTCCCAAAAATGCTTTAGAGACGAAAGGAAAAGGAGCAAAAGCAATATTGCCAAAAAGTTTATTTTTAGAAAAATAATCGATGTAATCATAAAAGTACGGCTGCAGCCAGTCCGGAACCTGCTTAATGTCTCTTTTTATGGAAAGAAAAAAGTTTTCAAGATTGTTTTTAATGCTTTCCCATTCAGTAAAGATTGAGCGTGTCAAAAGACTTAATAAAAATACCGCGCTTCCGATAAGTATTATATAAACCAGAAATATTGATATGCTCCTGGGCAATTTGAACTTTTTGTAGAAAAAATTAATTAACGGATCAAAAAGATAAGCAAAAACCATAGCCAGAATAAAAGGTGTAAGAATGTGGCTCACAAGATACAAAAACCAGATCACAAGGGCTATGGTGGCAAAGTAAATAACGTTTCTTGCTCTTATATTAAACGACATAATATTAAGTATTATACCAATCCGACACCTGTTCTTCTACTTTTTGCATAAAAGAAGGGTCAGTTATGTCAAACCATTTTATGCTTTTATCTTTTTTTAAATATGTCATCTGTTTCTTCACGTACTGATATTCGCCCGTTTTCAACTTTTTGATTGCATCTTCAAAATTTTCTTTACCTGCCAAGTAGTCAAATATCTGCCTGTATCCTATTGCAGTTTTAACTTGGTTTGATAATTTACTGTAACTGCCAAACAGTTTTCTTACCTCAATGACCGCGCCTTTTGTTAACCATCCTTCTACTCTTTTATCTATTCTTTTTTTTAGCTCTTCACGATTTGCATAAAGTCCAATTTTTAAAATGTCAGCATTCTCAACTCTTCTTAATTTTGAACTTTGAACTTTGAACTTTGAACTTTTTTTATATTCTGCTACTTCAATTGCACGAATAAGCCTCCGTTTATTTTTAACATCCGACTCATTCATTTCCGCAAAACGTTTATAATCTTCTTTTCTCAGCAATTCAGATAATACTTCAACTGATTCCTTTTCCAGCCTATCTCTTAAAATCTTATTTTGAGGAATTTTCAGAGTTTCAGCTCCGTTAAGCAGCGCTTTAATATAAAAACCTGCTCCACCAACAAGAATAGGATGCTCCTTATTACTTTTTATATATTCAAATGCCAAATCATAGGCATCTAAAAAATCTGAAACATTAAATGCATAATCGGGAGTAACTAAGTCCAGAAGAAAAATCTTAACCTGGTTTACCAAATAATATCCAAAATTAAACTTCGTGCCTGTCAGATTAAAAAATTTAGATCCAGCGGGAATATCTTTACCGGAAAGCACATCTAGATGTTTATAAACCTGTACCGAATCACAGCTTACAAGCGACCCGTTGAATTTCTTTGCCAGACAAAATGCAAGATTGGTTTTTCCGCTAGCAGTAGGTCCTAAGATAACTAAAATCTTTTCCATAAAAACTTAGATCTTAATTATTTTACTGCTTTTTTAAGACTCTTTCCCGGAGTAAATCCTGGCGCTTTTCTTGCTGCAATCATTATCGGCTCGCCTGTTTTGGGATTTCTACCTTTTTTAGCTTTTCTATTTCTCAAACTAAAAGTGCCAAAACCAGTTAGAACAACCTTCTCTCCTCTTTTGAGTGAATCTCTTATTCCATTGAGAAGAATTCTTACCGCTTCTTTTGATGCTTTATTTGTAAGATTTGCTTTTTTTGCAACAAGGACTACTAATTCTTTTGTTGTTACTGACATTTTCTCTTCACCTCCTTTTGTTAGAAATTGTTAACGATACCGGTTTAGACCGAAAAGTTTTACAATTTCTTATGTCCGCCAAAGACCACACTTTGAGTCGTAGTACAAATGTACTAATGCAAAAAGTAAGGTCGGGCGGATCTCATTTTTCATAAATATTTATTGTTGATTTAACAATACAGATTAATAAAAAAAATGTCAAGAGGGTATTGTGTAAATTATCAATATTCAATTACTAATTATCAAGTTGTTTGAAAATTCTGAATTCAAATTAACACCAAAATAATATTTGATTTATGAAGAGAAAAATTTAAAAAAGTAGATTGATTTATTGGTAAATTATTCTTTGGGTTCTGTTACCCTGAATTCTCTTATTGCTGTAACTCTTACAACTCCCGGAATAATAAGTTTTTTATCTATTTCATCTTTAATTTGTTTTGCAAGAATTGTTGTTTCTATATCATCAAGTTTTCCCGGATTTATTATGACGCGTAGTTCCCGTCCCGCCTCAAAAGCATAAGCATCCTCAACACCGTTAAAGCCTTTTGCTATTTCTTCCATTTCCCTCAGTCTTTTAAGATACTCTTCATAATCCTCGTGTCTTGCTCCCGGTCTTGCGCCGGAAATTGCATCCGCAATATAAACAATTACTGATTCTATGCTGGAAAAAGGTTTATCTTCATGGTGTTCAAGAACACAATTTACAACTTCTCTTGGCATCTTGTATTTACTGAGTAAGTCCGCACCAAGTTTTACATGACTTCCTTCCTTATCTGAAACAATCTTACCAATGTCATGGAATAAACATCCAAGCTTTACCACGTCAACAGAAGCGCCCACTTCATGAGCTATTTGAGCACCAATCTTAGTTTCCTCAAGAGTGTGGACTATTAAATTTTGCCCAAAGGAGGTTCTGAATTTAAATCTCCCAAGAAGCGCGACAAGATCCGCATTAAGATTATAAACCCCTACCGCATGTACCAGCTTTTCTCCTTCCTCAAGAATAATTGCTTCAACTTCTTTCCTGGTTTGAACAACAACTTCTTCTATTCTGACCGGCTGGATTCTTGTATCTTTTATTAATACATCAAGAGCACGCCTTGCTACTTCACGTCTTACCGGATCAAAAGAAGAAAGCCTGATAATTCCTTCTTCATCCAAATCCACATCTACACCCGTAGTATTTTCAAAAGCACGGATATTTCTTCCTTCTTTTCCAATGATTCTTCCTTTGATGTCTTCATCAGGAATTTTTATTGTAGAAATTGTATATTCTGCGATATAATCTAGCGCCCCATGCTTCATTGCGTCAACCAATATTTCCTGAGCTTTTCTATGCGCAGAAGTTTTAGCTTCGTCCTCTGATTCCTTAATGATTTTCGCAACATCCCCTTTTAACTCATTTCCAAGCTCCTCAAGTAAAATATTTCTGGCCTGGTCGCGTGATAAAGAAGTTACTTGTTCAAGTTTTTTTATATATTCTTCCCTAAGCTTTTTTATTTGATCATTCTGATTGGCAGTATCTGCAACTTTAATATTTTTAAGAATATTTGACATAATTTTTTATCTCGCCCAAAGGCGGATCCGAGGCAATAAAATAAGAATCCTAAAAATTAGGATATGTATATGAGGGAATAATTTTTGCTCTCTCTATTATACATAGCAATTCATTAGGGGATCTCTTGCCCTTTTAGTAATTATATCAATAAGACAATAAGATAGTCAAATTTAAAAAAACAAGAATTAGTAATAGATTGCTTTTTCAAACTTAAAATAATATATTTGAATAAATGATAAAATCGAATCTAATCTCTTGCAGCAGCCTTTCTAGCTTTTTTCAAAGAAACTTTTTATCTTTTGTAGTATTTGTTACTGGAGCATGTGTTTTAATTATTGAAGTTGTTGCGACACGCATTCTTTCACCTTACTTTGGCAATACAATCTATACGGTTTCAAGCGTAATCAGCATCATATTACTGGGTTTAAGTATGGGATATTATCTGGGCGGAAGATTTGCCGACACTCACCCCTCCAAAAAATGGTTTTACGCAATTATTCTAGTTTCCGGCTTCAGCGTGTTTTTCCTTCAGTTATTAACATCCTCACTTCTCCCTATTTTAGGGTATCAATTGACAATTGTTAACGGACCTTTGATTACATCCTTACTTTTGTTTTTTTTACCCAGCTTTTTTCTGGGAACACTGTCTCCTTTTGCCATAAAAATTCAAGAGTCAGATTATGCAAATGAAGGAATAGGTAAAATAACCGGAAACATTTTCTTCTGGTCAACTTTTGGAAGCATTTTTGGCAGTCTGTCAGCAGGTTTTTATATGATCCCCCAGTTTGGTATTAATCAAATTGTAAGCTTTGTTGGAACTGCCTTAATTTTGCTTGGCATTTTGGGCCTTATCACAACAAAAAATAAAATAAAAAAAATACCGATCGCTCTGCTGTTCCTGATTACTTTGTTTGCTATTTTAAACAGTGATAAACCAGCAGTAAAAACTATTTACAGCAAGGACGGCGTTTATGAAAAAATACAAATTTATGACGGCGTCTATAACGGAAAACCAACCCGTTTTTTCATGCAGGATAAAAGTTATTCAGGGGCTATGTTCTTGGATTCTGACGATCTTGTTTTTGACTATACAAAGTATTATGCGATTTACAAAATATTAAACCCGGATATTAAAAATACACTGGTAATTGGAGGAGGGGCCTATTCTATTCCAAAAGCGCTGTTAAAAGAAAACCAAGATATTAAAGTTGACGTTGCGGAAATTGAGCCTTCACTTTTTGAGCTGGGGAAAAAATATTTCAAAGTTCCGGATGATAAGCGCCTCACAAATTACACAGAAGATGGAAGAAGACTGCTTGTGGATGGCAAAAAAAATTACGATTTAATATTCAGCGATGTATATTATTCTTTATATTCTATTCCTGCGCATTTCACAACAAGAGAATTTTTTGCACTCGCAAGAGATAAATTAAACAATAAAGGTATTTTTATTGCCAACCTTATCGGTAGTCTTTCACGCCAAAACCCTTCTTTAATATTTTCTGAAATAAAAACTTTTAGATCGATTTTCCCAAACAGTTATTTTTTCGCTACCACAAATCCAAACGATATAAACTTACAAAATATTATTATGGTGGGCTATAAAAACGAAAGAATAATTGGCTTTAATACTCCTGAAATTAAAAATAACCCCAATCCCATACTTTCTTCTTTGGATAAAAAATTGATTAACTTAAACAGATTTGATCTTTCCCAAAATCAAATCCTTTCAGACAATTTTTCTCCAGTTGAATATTTAACAGCAAAAACAATAAATACGGATTTAAATTTAACTGAAGGTTTTAATGGAAATGAGGCCTTATCAATTATCTCCCAGCAGTTAAATTATGGACCGCGTTTTCCAGGATCTTCAGGCCACAAAAAAATGCAGGAGTTTTTAATAGCAGAAATGAAAATTTTAACCAGTATGGAAATTACACAAAATATTGATTATATATATCCTGAAATAAAAAAAAATGGCTTAAAAAATATCATAGGAAGATTTTTTCCGGAAAAAAGACAAAGAATTATTCTGGGTACGCATTATGACAGTAAAAAATTTGCCAATAAAGATACAAGTCATCCAAAAGACCCAATGCCAGGCGCAAACGATTCAGCCTCAGGCGTGGCTATTTTAGTAGAAACCGCCAGACTTCTTGCTAATAAATCCGTCAAGCCAAAAGTGGGAATTGATATCGTTTTTTTTGATGGTGAAGAAGGAGATGCTAACTTACCGGATTCCGAATGGAAACCTATTGGATCAACATATTTTGCAGAAAAAGCAAACAATATTTATTCGAACAAAAAACCTGTTCAAGCTATAATTCTAGATATGGTTTGCGATAAAGATCTTAATATATATGAGGATTATAATTCCTTAGAGTTTGCAAAAAGGGAAACACAAAAATTTTTTCAAATTGCGCATAGCGGATACCCTTCTAATTTTTATAATTATCCAAAATGGGAGATAGATGATGACCACACGCCATTAAATAAGATCGGCATTCCAAGTTTTTTGGTAATAGATTTTGATTACCCGTATTTCCACACAACGCAGGACACAATAGACAAATGCAGCGCTGAAAGTCTGAAAAAGGTGGGAGATTCTCTATTTAACTACATTTACACATTGTAGGAATTGTTCTGCTGTTCTCAGATTTGTACTTAATATACAATTTGTTATAAAATCCATAAAATGCTTGTTGAGCACCGGCCAGTTATATCTTGTGAAGAAGAGGATGATGTTTTCTTAAAAGAAAACCTTCCATATTCTGATTTAAACAGATGGATTCCTGATAATAGTATTTATTCGGAAACTTTCAGACTGCTTGGTCTTGCAAGGCTACACCACATAAAATCGTTAAGCTACGTTACATATATTGGTTCTCGACCGGAGGAGAGTTTATATATACCTTACACCCATACCAGGCTTGACCATACTATGGTTGTTGCAATGGTAATGGAAGATATATTAAGAAACAACTGTTTTCCTGAAAAAGACGTAGATACTGGAATTGTAGCTGCCCTTGCAAAACCAATTCCTAAACGTCTTTGAATTAAGGATGATGATGCTTTATCATACTGGATAACGATTTTCTTTGCTTCTTCTAATAGAAGACCATCTTTACGCGGATCATTCAAAGGTGTCAATATTTTATTTTCAAGATATTTAACTCTTTTTTCAAGATCGTCAAGCCTCTTCTTTACATCATCACTCATATTTTTATAGTAATACTTTAATTGTCGTTTTTCAATCTACAGTTAATCTTATTTATTACTGAACTAAAAAAGATAGAATAAGTTCGAATCCCGCTTTCAGGGGACACAGGAATAAAAATGAACCGTAGCTTCAGTATCCGAGTTTTGAGAGCGTGAATTGCGAGCGTACAGTTGCAGAGGTGCCCGTCTTGGCTGCCAAAGAACGATTCTCTCCCTAGCTTCGCTATCCAGAGAAATTCGAGCAAAATAGTACTTTAATTGGATTAACTATAAGGTTATGTTATAATTCTCAGCGATATGAGTAAGGAAGACTTGGCTCAAACACTTATTTTAGTACAAGTTGAAAATTACGCTTTACAATTCCTATCTCAAGGGAGAAAAGAGTGGGATATTCCACATACAAGATCGGTGGTCCACTATGCAAACGAAATTGGACAATCAGTTAATCTTGATCTTTTAGTTGAAAAAACGGCTGCGTGGTTTCATGATATTGGCTATTTTTATTTATTTGAAGGTGGCGATTCGAATCAAAAAGATGCAGTAAGAGATCGAAAAGCCAGACACATGACTGAAGGAACACGATTAGCAAAGGAATTTTTAGATCGATCCGATATTGCAAAGCATTATCGTCCAGATCAAGCCAGTCGTATTGTACATCTTGTAGGTAAACATGATAGAGTTGTCGAGCTTACTGATCTTGATGAGCTTGTGTTGATGGAGGCAGATACATTAGGAACATTAGATCTAACTAGCATTACACCAACTTATGACTATAATGATGCAGTGAAATATCTTGAAAGTGTCAGAAGAAAAAGGGTACCACGGTTTACTACACAACTCGGTAAAAGATATTTAGAAGATTTATTACCGAAATTTGAAGAGTATCTCCAGTCGAAACGGACTTAATTTTATAATAGAATTATATGTATGATTGGCAATAACCAACAAGAATGGAAAACATTATCAAGTAAGGTTGCGTTTAAAGGAAAAAGGTTGACGGTTTTGCATGACAAAGTATTGCTACCAAATGGAGAACAAGGCGAGTACGAGTATATAAAGAAAAAGGATTACATTTTAATAATTCCTGCAACAGACACATCTTTTTTCCTCGTTGAACAATACAGATATCCAGTAAAAAAGAGGATGCTAGAGTTTCCGCAAGGAGCAGCTCTTGAAAATGAATCTGAAGAAGTGGCTGCGAAACGAGAGTTAGAGGAAGAAATAGGATTACAAGCAGGAAGAATAACCTTTTTGGGAAGGGTTGATATGGGAAAGGGAAGTTCTACACAAGGATGTCATGTTTTTCTAGCACAAGAGCTTATACGTGGAGAACAAAATTTAGATAATACTGAACAAGATATGATCATCAGGGAAATTTCAAAAAATGAAATTAAGGAGATGATTAAGCAGGGTAAAATTTCTGATAGTGCTACACTTTCTGCTTATTCTTTACTTTTTTCCCATCAATAAGTTTCGATCATATGTTATCGAAGGTGGAGATTTTCATTAAGGTCACTAATTCTGCCGACAAGTTTCGAAATTTGTCTTTCTATATATTGCTGCATATTGAATTGTGGATCAGAAAACTCTCTCGACTTAATCTTTTCTGGTGTAATGCCCCATAACATAGTACCAATCCATTCAGCAGATGATAATAACATCGCAGTATCAATTCTTTTTAAAACATCCGGCGGTAATGATGAACTGGTTTTATATCCCTTGACAAAGTGTTGTCTTTTATCTTGCCCCATACGGCTATTTGCATCATGATAATAAAAACTAGAAATTAATCTCGCAGGATCATCCCACCCGAAGTATTCAAAGTCAATGAAGCAAATATCACCTTCAGGCCTGAATAGCATATTGTGGATTCCGAAGTCGGCAGAACTAAGTCTTCTTTTTTCAGTATCTAATGATTCGCTGTAGTCAGGGCCTGACATTTGTTTAACTTTATTTTCAACATATGCAACAAGTCCTTCAATATCATATGAGTCATTAAAATTCTTTATGTCTCCATGAACATTTTCCTGTTTTATATATTCAAGGAATTTATTAATTCTGAATTTTGCTCCACCAAGGAATTGTTCAAAAGAGAAAACAGGCATTACTGCATTATCAAATTTATCAGGAATACTAGACGGAGAAAATCCGTGCATGTAACAGACAAAATCTACCATCCTGTCAACTTCTTCTTTTGTAATATCCTCAGGGCTTCTTTTAACTGACTCCTCAAATGAATACACTGCAAATTCATCACCTTCACGAAAAAAAGGAACAGGGGTTTTTGTTGAACTATGTCTGTGAAAAAAATCTAACGCAGAGTATTCTCTATCAAGTCTTCGTCTATCATCCTGATAATAGATTTTTGCCAATAAATCCTGATGATCTTCCATGCGTAATCTATATAATTGATTGTTCATACCACCCCGAAGATGTACGGTTTCATTAACTTTTTTATTTAATCTCGATTCAACAATTGGCACTATTCTTTCATTCATATCTCAATTGTATATAGTATTTAATCAAACTAACACTGATTAGATTGTTAAATTATATATATTATCGTATTTAAATGCAATTAAACATGTTAATTTTTTTATCGTATAGTATATAATTGCATGAATGGCAGAGTTTGGTAATATTTTATACAAGGGAGGCGCAATTCGCAAACAATACGGTTATTACGAAAGACCTGTATTTAACAGCCAGGCTAGAGCCGGGAGAGAGATTAATGCAGAAAGTAGTTGGGATATTTTTAAAACAAAATTTAATCCTTTTTTAACTATTGATTTATCACAATACTTTCCTACAGAGACAGAGCTATTCTTTACAGACAAGGATGTTGGCTGGGGATCCAGAGATGTAAATATTTGGATCGGTGGAAAAGATAGAGAAATTAACGAAATCGACGACTTAACTGAATCCGAAGCAAAGATATTTTTTGATTTTGGTTTAACCATATGCAGAAATTTAAAAAAATATAACGGTCTTGATCACTCGTTGTCTGTTGGTTTTAACCTCAGTGACATAGGGTTGCCTGGTCATCATAATGTAAAAAGATTGCACGCTCATTTGAGAGCATATAATGATCCTTATGATTTAGAAAAGATCGAACAAAGAAAGTGGAAGGATATGCATTGGTTTGACAGGTTATCCTTCATTGAACCATTCACACAGGTATATTTTGATTTTATAAGCAACTCACTCAAACAAATATCAAGGAATATATTTGATGATATTCAAATGTCGGAAGGTGTGATTGATATGCCGGTTAAAAAAGGTGGAGAAGCCGATTTCCCAGCTACTATAATAAATTTATACTCATCCATGAAATCAGAGCATCAAATGATTGAAGATATATTTACAGCAAGAGAAATTGATCCAGAAACCAGTAGGTATATTCCCCGCGAGAGAAATGAAATAGAAGGCAGTTTAAGTGAGTTTCTTTCGGGTAGACCATACTACTCAGATAGATCACAGCAACTACTCATGTATTTAGCAAGGCATATTCACCATGCCTCAAAAAGACCTAAGTCAAGAGAACGTTATATTACTGACAGGGCCATTGCATTCTAACTAAATTAAGGATACAGAATATATGTCTTGTGTAACAAGTAAAAGAGAATTGTATTGTTTGTCTACTGGTTTATGTTTTATGCATAGATATATTGTTTTTGAATCTCTATAAGCCCTAAAAAAGTAAAGAGTTCTGTGGGCTTTGCTGCAAATCGACGTTGAGCTTTCGGAAACGATCTGACAGTTCCAAGATGAAAAATACTGGTAACAAGGTTTCTCAATGCTGCCATGGTTTGGGGAGCAGAACCCTTTCTGATTGTTCCATGATCTTCATTGAATACGGTGTCTCGAGTTCTGTGCAGTCTGTTCTCAATCCCCCAATGTCCACGAACACATTCCGACACTTTTTGAGCAATAGGAATAGTATCTGACAGTTCTTTTGGAATTCTTGCGATTCCAACGGACTGCTCAACTGTCCTGCTCCCTTTTTGTTTTATCTCCTTTGTAAGTTTCCATACCTGATTTAACCCCGGCCAAGAAAGATAACTAACAAGACCATTTGATATCTGCATTGTCCTTTTTTCAATTCTCCCTTTCCACCGATTGACTGTAGTATATGTTTCAATAGCTGCTCCAAATGGAGGTTCGGCAAAAAACAGTCTGATATCTTTTTCCAATGTATCCTGATTGCCTTTGACTCGGAACACATATCCTCCTTCTTTGTCTGTAATTACTTCACAGAGTGTCTTTTGGGCAAATAAGGCGTCTCCTGTTACAATGCGGTCTTTTATCGTAATCTTTTTGATAACTTCTGGTACAACAACCAGTTCTTTCCCCTTAATATCTGTTCCCTGTTCGAATAGGACTGTTTGGGCGATATGGGCAAATGCTGATACCAGATGAATTCCTGCTCCATGGATACTTTTTCCATCTAATGCTATTCCTTCCCCAATACGTAGCGGAGTTACAGCTTGCAGCCATTCTCCGAGTACTGACTCAAGTACTTTTACATCAATTCTGGCAAATACTCGATGGAATGTGGTAGCATCAGGCATGTGACCCGAAAGAAATGGAACTTGAGTTTTGAGTTCTTGTTGATAATTCTGGCACCATTCTTCCATTGCTTCATAGGAGAGATGCCCACAACACAAAGCAAGGATAGCAAGAGTTAACAGAAGAGGTAAATCATGCCTTCTTCCCTGAGCACGTCTGGGATCAGGAACTTCATGGAGCATAAACCAGAGTGTAGTTAGTGGTTCAGGCTTTACTGAAAATATTTTACTAAATGACAAAGACTCGGGTAATACGATATACTGGTGATACATAACGCTCTTTCTTTCTTGCTGATAGATTTTTGGTAAATTCCATCATGCCAAGAAGCTGGAGCGTTTGTCAAATTTAGAATGCAATGGCCCTGATATTACTGATGTATCGCATGTATATGTCACAAAGGGGTTTGCTGGAGCTTTGACTATTAGACATAACTCGCAAACTGACATTTTCAATTTGGAATATCTTCCCAGGGTTATAACTTCTAGCGGGGTAGCAAAAACTATGTTTGGTCGTGATAGACCAACGATAATGGGTAAACACGTTCCTGCCACAGATATTCAATTAGAAAAATTAGAGCAATATAAAGATGATATTAGACGAGTAGTAAGCAATTTGCAATTAGCTAATAAGTAAAAATTAGATTATATTTCTATGGAAAGAAAACTAATATTTAGGGAAGAACCAATAATAAGCGATTGTAGTACAAACACATCTGTAAGCAGAATTGTATTTAATATCCTTTCAAGTCAAGGAGAACAGTTATACGATAGGAGTTATTACATTAAGCTATCCGATCTGAATAGAAGTAACTATATGGGAGATGTAGAATATGAGGCTCAAGGATATGAGGTTATGAATTTATTTGGAATGAATACACCCGATTATAAACTGGTGACACATAAGGGCAGGGCCGCCTTAGCGTTGACTCCAATTATCGGAAATAATCTTCATAGAGAAGCTGACATTCCAACTTTTGAACAGCAGGTCGGTGATGTATTAAAGCAAAATTTTAAAATGTGGACAGATTCGTTTACTTTAATTAGGAGTCAGCCTGAAGTCTTTCAGAGATTCAGAAGGTTTTGTCCTGTTGCCGAAGCAATTGGTACAGCTGAAAAAATATCTTTTTACTCAAGACAATTAGATCTTGCCTCCAGTGAGAAATCCCCAAAAAGTTATACAGAATTGGTAGATAAAGTTGTAGAGAGGTTAAAAGTTCATGCATTAGCTATTGCCAGAAATGATCAGATGCATTTCTTTCAACATGGAGATGAGATCCTAAGCAATTTTATTTTTGATCCTTCAAAAAATAATGTAGCAGTAATTGATCCATTCCCTAGAATATCAACTAGGATGGAGCAAGCATTAAATAAGATGTTAGGAGGATCTATGATTTTTAACTTTGATATTAATAGTGATGGGAAACCGGTAGACCAGCAAAGGTTTTCGGTTCTAGTATCTGCAATAAACCGTTATAATACATTGATTGATGATTATTATAGAGAGGTTTCGCCCGGCCAAGAAAGTAGCCTAAGGGAAATACTATTTATTAATTTATCAAGAATTTATTTCGGTATATACAATAAAGAGAATGCAGATCATATCGACTTAGCAAATAAATCAAAATATCTGAAAATGGCTTCAGATATGTATGATCTATTTTCATAAATCTCGGGTTGGTTATGGAACGGTTGAAAAGCTTATCATTAGCAAGTTGCAATATCGAAGGAGATAAACATATCAAGACAATTCGGGAGTTTTTACAACAGTATTCCCCCGATGTTGTATGTTTTCAAGAAGCAATAGAAGATAACATGGAGGATTTAGCCCGAATGTTTGATTATAGTTTGTTTTTCAAGGGTTGTACAATCTTAAGTAAAAATTTATTTGGCAATTTGTCCTCCGAGAAGATTTTAGGTCTTGCAGTATTATCACATCATCCTATTAACGATAGCGGAAGCTATACTTATGCCGGCAACCCTGACTCGATTCCGATTTACCAGCGAGGTAAGCCAAATTCGTCTAGAAGAGAACTGGTTTACGCTTCCATGGCAGATGAGTATACATTTGCAACAACACACTTTACATGGACTCCTGAAGGGAAAGTTAACGAAGAACAATTACAAGATATTAAGGTATTGATTGAAAAGGCAAAATTAATTGGAGACTGTGTTTTAACAGGAGATTTTAATGCACCAAGGCCAAATGCAATATATCAACAATTAACCGCTGATTATAAAGATGAAGTTCCTGATCAATATACTTCAAGTCTTGATCCAAATTTACATAGACTTGGTAGGACTAAGGAATTGTTAGTTGATTATATTTTTAGTACTTCAAAGTATAGAGTGACAGATGTAAGGTTAATTGATGGTGTCAGTGATCATAAAGCACTTATTGCACAGGTCGCTGTCAACAAGTAGATTTAGAATTGCTTCAGGTTTTCCGAAGACCATGATAATTGCTCAGTTAATGCATTTTTTAATCTACCTTTGAAACGAGACATTCTCTCTGCATCAGAAAACTCATTCTGTAAATGCCTATCATAATACGAGCTCTCTTCTAACATTTTGCATTCCCGTGCGCTTCTCATCCCAACCATTAATAAAAAGGCTAAGTCCCCTTGTATTCCAAATGGGTTGAGGTTCTGAGTAGTAATTAAGATTTCTCTTTGTTTGTCGCTATCCAATACATGATGTACATACCATCTTCCTTCATCAGCTCCATATGTTGACACCCCAAATGTAGTCATGTCCAACATTATGCAACCGTAATTCTCGACTGCTCTAATATTTGCAGGCGTATAGTCACGATGCGCAACCACTCTTGGTAGTGATGGAAAATTGGAAGAAAGTCTTGTAACTTGATCCAGAAATTTATCAATATAAGGAGCAGTTTGCATTGTGCTTTGTCTATTAACTAGATTAATAAAATGTGCATAGTCGTTATTATCTCCATATTGTCTTAGTAATGCTGAAATTCCAACATCGTTGCAAACTGCCCGCAGTCTACTAATAGCATGTAGTGGTTGTATATGATCATGACTTCCTTCACCAAAATATTCACTTGTGGTAGGAAACTTACCAAAAGGAAGCTTGGTTAAGGTAAGAATGCCTTTATCTGGATCTTTCTGGATTATAGTCGGTATTCTGATACCTGCTTCTGCTATTTCTTGAGAATGTCCTTGTAGCAGTTCCAAATTGATGACTTCTTGTTCACTGTATACATATTTCACAACCCTGTCATCAAAAACTTTTACCTCATTACCCCTAATCGTGCGAACATCATTGCCGCTCAATTCGTTAAGTACATTCTCTTCACCAGAACTCTCTGCCTCTTGAGCATTAATGTTTCCATTTCCTTTAAATTTAGGTAGTTCTGATTCACAATTTGTCATAAATTTTGCTCTGCAATTATAACATGAATATGTGGAATATGTTATAGTATTTAGTTAATGTGGAGTATTTTAACTCTTCAGGTTTTTTTGGAGGGAAACTTAAGGGTAAATGTCGAGCCTTTGTCTATACCTCACTTTCAATAATAAGTTGACTATTATGTTTTTATCCCTTTATACGTATATAACCCAAGTCCCGATCCTCCAGGACGAGATAATTTGCTACCGTTCATATATGAGTTTAACCTTGAAAATTTCTTACCCAATTTCTCCATACTAATAATTGTGTGCTCTTCGAGCCGACGCAAACGACGGCAGCAAAAGAAAAATAAATGTTGCCAAAAGAGCGATAAATTAAACTTATAATCAAAATTAATAACACTCAATATATAAAATAATAGGGTAAGGTTATGGTGAAACTTCTTACAGTATTCTATAAGTCTAAATTGTTCAATTTCCACTTTCCACAGAGATAAACATACGGAACCGTAACCTCAGTTTTCAATGCTATTTTTAAGGATTTTTGAGAAGTTTTCCCAGCCTCGGAGCGGTCCGAGAGTTCGATGAAGAAATGAGGGGAATAGCAAGCATTATCAAACTAAATAGTCACTTCGGTCAGTGAGGGGTGCCCGATCAGTCGGGGAGCGGGGAATTGAACCCCAGCCACACGCACCCCATGCGCGCATTCTACCGTTAAACTACTCCCCGTCAATTAAAACCCTAAACTTTCCGGACCTTATTCTTCTTTCAAGCCAATTATGACTTCTTTTGTATCTTGTCTCAAATAACGAAGCCTCTTGAATTGTTTTAAAATATTCATAACCTATTAATTTCAATGGTCTCCTGTATTTTGTTGATTTTACCTCGCCTCTATTGTGTTTCTCCAAACGCTTCTCTAAGTTTATTGTTGAACCAATATATTGTTTATAATCCTTCAAGCTTTTCAACAAATATACATATGGCATTATAAAAATTATAGCGCATTCTACCCGCCGGGCAGAGCCCTCTGGGCGGCGCCGTTAAACTACTCCCCGATTTAAAAGATAATTATATCAACATCTTTTAGAAAAAGAAAATTATGCTATATTTTGTAAGAATGTTAAAAAAAATCGAATTCGGGGTATTGTCATTATAATAATAAAATGGTAAAATCACTGCGTAAGTAATGTAAAATTATGGGTAGGCCACCAAAATCAAATTCACACACAAATACAATCACAGTGCAAAAAACCGAATTTTCTGAAAAAGCCAATGCCATTAATATGGCCATGGAGCAGATTGAAAGACAATATGGTAAAGGCGCAATAATGAAATTTGGTGAGGCGGCACAAAAATTAAGTATCGACGTAATTTCAACCGGTGCATTTCCGCTTGATCTTGCGCTTGGAGTGGGTGGATTACCCCGAGGAAGAATAGTAGAAATTTTTGGGCCGGAAGCATCCGGAAAAACTACGCTTTGCCTTTCTGTTATTGCCGAAGCCCAGAAAAGAGGCGGTATCGCGGCCTTTATAGACGCAGAACACGCGCTTGACCCAATGTGGGCGCAGACTTTAGGGGTAAAACTAGATGATCTTCTTATTTCACAACCGGATACCGGAGAACAGGCTCTGGAAATAACGGAACAGCTCATAAGAAGCGGCGGGATAGATGTTTTGGTTATTGATTCCGTTGCGGCTCTTGTACCAAGGGCTGAAATTGAGGGTGAAATGGGAGATGCCATGATAGGACTTCAGGCACGCCTAATGTCTCAGGCCTTAAGAAAACTGACAGGAGTTATTTCAAAAAGCAAAACTGTTGCCATATTTACAAATCAACTTAGACAAAAGATCGGAGTAATGTTTGGAAATCCTGAAACGACACCCGGAGGCCTTGCGCTTAAATTTTATGCATCGGTAAGAATAGATACCAGAAAAATAGAAACACTTAAAGACGGAGATAGGGTAATCGGCAATAGAGTGAGAGCAAAAATTGTTAAAAATAAAGTTGCTCCTCCTTTCAGAATCGCGGAATTTGATGTTCTGGGAAGTACCGGAATTTCAAAAATAGGCGGAATCTTAGACGTTGCAATTGAAATTGGAGTTGTACAAAAATCAGGAGCATTCTTAAGATATAGTGAAGCTATGCTTGGTCAAGGAAGAACAGCAGCGATAGACTATCTTGGAGAACATCCGGAAATTGTCAAAAAAATTACTGAGGATATTGTAAAAAAAACAAAAGAAGCAAATGCTAAACCGATGATTGAAGTAGGTGTGGAAGAGGGAAAAGAAGAATAAGTTAATATCCCCATAAATCTATGATTCCTTTAAACGAAGAAATTTCCGAACTTTTAGAAAAAGCCAAAATTAATGCTATAAAATTCTTGTCATACAGGCCAAGAAGCGAAAAAGAGGTAAAGGACTTTTTATTTAAAAAAAAATTTTCTGAAAACATAATTTCTCAAACATTAAATTTTCTTAAAGAGCATAAACTTGTAGATGATATTGAATTTGCCAAATGGTGGATAGAACAAAGACAGGAGTTTAAAGCGAAAAGCAAATTTATCATAAAGCAAGAGTTGCTTTTTAAAGGAGTAGCAAAAGAAGTTATTGAAAATATCCTTGAAAAATCACTTGGTGACTTTGAAGTGGCTTTAGCTCTATTTGAAAAAAATATGCGGAAATTCAAAAATTACAAAGGGCAGGAACTTTTTAACAAAGCAGCCTCTTTTTTGCAAAGAAAAGGATTCAAGTGGGAGGTTATTGAAAAAATTTTAAAAAAGTGTAAAATAGAGAGATCTTAAACTACCAATAATCCAAACTAGGTTAATTCTTTCTTTTATCTTACTGCCTTTTTATATGCTTTTAATTATTTTAAGTTAATCTAGTTAAGATAGACGGGGTGAAAATTATTAAAAGAAAAAGGAAACTGCTGAATTTAATTTACAGCACAATTACTGCTCTATTATTGCTCTCTTATGCGGGACTTACAGTAACTTTTCCTGCTAAGCAAGAAATTATAAATTTAAAAAATTTAAATCTCAACAAAACCTTACTGGGCATAAACTATAAATATGTTGAAAGTAATCAGAAAAAAAATCTTTTAGTATCCAGCGTCTATGCAAAAAATACTGAAGAAATTTCCCCTTCTCCAACACTCGCTCCGCCTTCTCCTAAATACATACAATCAATTACAATAACATCAAACACAGATTCATCTAAGATATCTACCAATATTACAGAAAATATTCCGGCTACCAGTTCATCATCCCTGGACTCCGATGTTTTATTTAATCTAGTCAACCAATACAGGCAAAAAGTGGGTCTTGCGGCATTTGAAAAAGAAGAAAAATTATGCAGCCTTGCATCCGAACGATCAGCTGAAATATATAATGAAATTTTTGTTACAAAAAATATGCACAGCGGACTTCATGCAAAAAACCTTCCATATAGCATTACAGAAAATATTATTTATGCAAATACTGAAGAAACAGCTTTGAATTGGTGGCTGAACTCTTACGTACATAAACAATCAATAGAAAACAATTATAAATATAGCTGTATTGGTTGTTCAGGTAATTCCTGCAGCGAACTGTTTACAAGCTTTATACCAAAGTAGGTTTATTTTTTGCAGAATAATTAACGAAAAGTTTCTTTAGATTTTCTATCCTTTTTTGATCATAAATCGAAACAGCAACCACATGTTTATTTTTTCTTTTCATTAAGTTTATTTTTTGAGCCAATTCTTCAGCCGAAATAAGGTCAATTTTAGTCAAAAGTACAATCTCAGGTTTTTCCAAAAGTAAAGAATTATGAAGCTCGAACTCTTTTCTAATTATGCCATACGCCTCAAGTAAATTGGGTATTGCAGAATCTATACAATGAACTATAAGTTTCGTCTTCTCGACGTGTTTCAGAAACTCAAGACCAAGACCTTTACCGCCTGATGCTCCTTCAATAATCCCCGGAATATCAACTAACACCAGATTATCCATTACTCCAAGATTAGGCTCAAGAGTTGTAAAGGGATAATCTCCTATTTTGGGATCAGCGTTAGTGAGAGTTTTAAGTAAACTGCTTTTACCGGCATTAGGAAGTCCCGCAAAGCCAATATCAGCAATGAGCTTCAACACCAACCTCACGTCCACTTCGGGTGTTTTTCTGCCCTTTTCTGCGTATCTTGGGGCCTGATTTATAGCTGTTTTAAATTCCGCGTTCCCACGTCCTCCTTTTCCTCCTTTTGCAAAAAGAAACTGAAAATGTGTATCATTTACCTCATACTGCTCCGCAGTTTCCAAATTGATTATAGAAGTTCCTACAGGTATTTTAATCACAAGATCTTCTCCGTCTTTGCCAAACATTTTTTTTCTGGCTCCGGGAAAACCATCCTGAGCTTTCAACTCTTTTTTATAGCGGAATTGGCTAAGGGCAGTCAAATCATCCGTTCCCTGGAAATAAACATCCCCGCCGTCCCCGCCGTTTCCTCCGTCCGGACCTCCTTTAAATGTTCTTGTGCGCAAAAACGTGGACGCGCCGTCCCCGCCGTTTCCTGCTTTCACTTTTATGATTACGTCATCAATAAGCATAGGAGTATTGTAACATACAGGAAAATATTAAGGAGTGAGTAGATACGAGTTACGCAAAAAGCGTCATGCTGAATTCATTTCAGCATCCCTTGAGATTCTGAAGCAAGTTCAGAATGACGGGAAATACGTAAGTCGTATAGAAATGAGGTTTATCGTTTTGGAGATTGTTTCTTTCTGCGCGACTTTCCGCCCATTCCTACTTTTCTTCTTTCTCTTATTCTTGCATCGCGTGTTAAATAGCCTTTTGCCTTAAGAACTGGTCTGTATTTTTCTTTATCATACTTCTGAAGAACACGCGCAATGCCAAACACAACTGCGTCAAGCTGGCCTGAAAGACCACCGCCTCTTACCCTTACTGAGAAAACAAACTTCCCATCCGAATCGGTATCGCGGAATATCCTGTTGTATTCAGTCTTATATGCCAAAAACCTAAAATATTCGCTTACCAATTTATTGTTTACTATAACGTCTCCTTTTTTATACTCTTGTCCTGCGATTTGAACACTGTGGTCATAAAGCCTTACACGCGCCACAGCTTCTCTTCTTCTTCCCACAGCAAAAAGGTAAGGCTTCTTTGATCCTTCTGGACTTTTTTTGTTTTTCTTCTCTTTTTTAGCTTCTTCTGCCATACATGAAAATATTAAATTTTAAATAGAAAATTTAAAATATATTTGCTATTTACTATTTGCAATTTTAAATTTATCTTGATATGGATGTTCTGGCCCTGCAAAGATATATAATCTTTTTAACATTCTATCATGCAGCCTGTTATGTGGCAACATACCAGATACCGCATGTCTTATTATCTCCTGAGGCTTTCTTGCCCGCAAATCTTTCAGCGTTTCTCTTTTTAGTCCTCCGGGGAAACCCGAATACCTTAAATATTCCTTTTTTTCTTCTTTTTTTCCGCTCACCTTTACATTTTTAGTGTTTACAACAACTACATAATCACCACAGTCTAAATTTCTGACAAAGTAGGGTTTAGATTTACCCATTAGAAGCTTCGCAATCTCTGTTGAGATTCTTCCCAGAATCTGATTATTAGCATCAATAAGATGCCATACTCTTTCAATTTTATTTTTTCTTGTCGGTTTTGTCTGCTTTTTCATTTTTGTAATCTTTCTTTACTTTTTTCTCTTTCTTGTCCGTTTTAACCGCTGCCTCAGCTTTAGTTTTTTCTTCCTTTTCCTCTTTTTTCTTATCTTCATTTTGAACTTTTAATTTTGAATTTTGAGTTTTTATCGGTCCTTCAACCCATTCTATTAAAACCATGTCAGCGTTATCTTTTAATCTTTTGCCAAGCTTCAATATCCTGGTATATCCTCCCGGCCTTCCAATAAACCTGGGAGCAATATCTCCAACAAGCTTGTCTACCATTTTCCCATCTAAGTGTTGCAACAAATAGTATTTTGCCTGATCACCTTTTTTTGCTTTTGTAACATATTTTTCTATTTCCGCTTTTATGGCTTTTGCCTTTGCTTCAGTTGTTTTTATCTTTTCATACGATATCAATGCACCCATAAGACTTTTGAATAAAGCCTTTCTTTGTTTTGTGTTCTTTTTAAATCTTCTACCAAAAACCATTTTTCTCATAACTTGTTTCCTTTAAAAACCAAAAAAGCGTCAATCGTGACGCAGTGTATTGCATTTTTACCTTCAAAATATTGGATTAGATATTTAGTGAAATGCCTTTGGCTCTTAAGCTTTCTTCAATCACTGAAAGTGATTTTGCGCCAAGATTACGAAAATTCATAAGTTCTTTTCTTGGAGTTCCTAAAAGCTGCCCAACTGTTTCTATCCCTGCATTTTTCAGACTGTTGTAAATTCTCGTAGGAAGATCGAGCTCATCAACTGTCATTTTAAGAACATCTTCCGAGACTGTGGGGGAAATTGCTACCTGTTTTTCAGATGTATCAACGCGTGGTTCATATATTTGAGTAAAGTAGGCAACAATCATTTTACTTGCTTGGTCCAAAGCAGATTTTGGATCTATTGTACCATCTGTCCATATCTCAAGAACTAGTTTGTCAAAATTAGTCTGTCTACCTACCCTTGTCTGTTCAATCTTGTAACTTACCTTAAGTACTGGAGAAAAGATGGCATCGATCGGGATTACTCCAATGGTTGAGATCTTTCTTTCCTCAGCTAATGAGTAACCAAATCCCTGCTCAACTATCATTTCTATCTCAATTTTTGACTTAGAGTTAGCAAGGCTTCCTAAATAGTGATCTGTGCTTACTATTTCTACACCTTCCGTAGGTTCCAAATCCTTTGTAGTAATTTCTCCCGGACCGCTTTTTTTAAGCATAAGCTTGCCTTCCTTTTTTCCATCAGCAAGCTTAACACGTATTCCTTTAATATTAAGAATCAGTTCAATAATATCTTCTTTGAGACCGGGAAGAGTTGCAAACATATGCCTTACCTTGTCAATCTTAACAGATGTCACAGCCGCTCCCTCAATATTAGTTAGAAGAACACGCCTTAAAGCAACACCTAAAGTATTACCAAAACCTGGCTCCAAAGGTTCAATCACGAAGCGCGCATAACCCTTTTCCGCTTTTTCTTCTATTACCTTAAAATTAGGATTAACCATAATAAATACAGGCATCTATTTTACTACTATCTAGAGTAATATTCAATGACCAAATAATAATCCACTGGATTTACAATTTCTTCTCTTTTTGGCAACCTCAATACCTTTCCTACAAGATGATTTTTTTGCAGGAATGGTAAAACTTCCGTCTTTGACTCCGCAGTTGTCTTAACATCTATATTTGCCGCTATTTTGGAAGACAGAGTAATTACATCCCCCTCTTTTACCTGGTAAGAAGGTATTGATATTTTTTTGTTATTCACAAAAACGTGACCGTGCCCTACCATTTGCCGTGACATGAAGCGCGACTTAGCAAAACCTAGCCTGAAAACAATGTTATCCAGTCTCATTTCCAGAGTTTGAGCAAGAGCCTCCTCCGTATTTCCTTTTTTCTTGCCGGAAGTTACTACGTATCTTCTGAACTGCTTCTCTAAAAGACCATAAATTCTCTTAAGCTTCTGTTTTTCTCTCAGTTGAAGACCAAATTCAGAAGGTTTTCTTCTATTTCTTTTACTGTGCAATCCCGGAATAATATTTAACCTTCTATCAAGAGAACGGGATACTTTTTCAATTACGTTTACACCTTCTCTTCTTGCTAATTTATGTTTTGGACCTGTATATCTAGCCATCTTATTAATTTTAAATATTAAATTTTAAATTGTCATTATATTCGTCTCTTCTTCTTGGGTCTGGGACCATTATGCGGTATAGGTGTAACATCTGCTATCATAGAGATTGACAAGCCAGAGTTTCTGATTGCTCTTAGGGCCGCATCGCGACCTACTCCCGGACCTTTTATAAAAACATCTACGCTTTGAAGGCCGGTGTCACGGGCCTTTTTGATAGCGCCCTCAACTGCCATTGTAGCAGCATAAGGGGTTGACTTACGTGTTCCTTTGAAGCCTACAGCGCCGCTGCTGCCCCAAGCTACCGTATCTCCTTTTTCATTAGTTATAGTAACTATTGTGTTATTAAATGTAGTACTTACATAAACTCTGCCTTTACCTGTACTAACAGTAGTTTTTGTTTTCTTTGTCTGAGTTTTTTCTACCATATTATTCTATTTACCACCCTCTTTTGCGGGTAAAGTTGCCGGTGTCTTTTGAACCAGACCCATCTTTTCTGCCATTTCTTTCCTAATTGCTCCTATTGTCACTCTTTTACCTCTTTTTGTTCTGGCGTTAGATCTTGTTCTTTGTCCTCTTGCTGGCAAATTTCTTGCATGCCTCATCCCTCTGTAACTTCCTATTTCCTTTAGTCTTTTTATGTTTATTTGAATTTCTGCCCTTAAGTCCCCCTCAATTTTGATTTTATCGAGGACCTTTTGCAGGTTTCCTGTTTCTTCTTCAGTAAGATCTTTTGCTCTTTTGGAGGGATCAACTCCTGTTGCTTCAAGAACTTTAACAGCATTATGTCTGCCAATACCATAAATATAGGTCAAAGCTATATCTACTCTTTTTGCATCTGGTATATTTACGCCTGCTACTCTCATATATTGTTTAGCGTTTAGTTAATCAGCGTCTAGCGTTCAGTTCACTTTAACTAGACGCTAGAGCTAGCAACTAGACGCTACTATTTGTATCTAAAAACTATTCTTCCTCTTTCTTTATCGTATGGTGTCATTTCAATCCTAACTCTGTCTCCAGGAAGTATCTTTATAAAATTAAGTCTCATTCTGCCTGAAAGATGACATAATACCACTTTTCCAGCCTCAATTTCTACTCTAAACAAAGTGTTAGGTAAAATTTCTTTTACAACTCCATCTACTTCTATCGCTCCCTGATGCACCATAAATACTTACCCGATCTAATCGGAATCGTTATATTTTAGCAAATCAAACTGGGTTTAGCAACAACAAGTCTTACCAAATCGAAAATGGCAGTGAGGGGATTACGTGTACCTAACCGAAAAATGGCACTGAAAAAATAAGTGGAAAATTATTACTTCTT
>MFNJ01000028.1 GCA_001782015.1 Candidatus Levybacteria bacterium RIFCSPHIGHO2_01_FULL_36_15 | reverse complement strand
CTGTCGGGTTTGATGCTTCAATCTTTCAACCCTCTCTGGATTTGCAGTTCAAGAACGACACCCCCGCTTACATTTTAGTACAAACAGAATTTGACCCTAAAAATTACACCTTGAAATTTAAATTGTTCGGCACCGATGACGGAAGAAAAGTGGAAATTACAAAACCGGTTGTTACAAATGTTACTGCCCCTCCCGAAGCTTTATATCAGGAAGATCCGACGCTGCCAGTAGGCACAATTAAACAAATAGACTTTGCCGCTTGGGGAGCAAATGTTTCATTCACGCGCACAGTTACAAGGGAGGACAAAGAATTATATAAAGATACTTTCAGCAGCAGATATCAGCCTTGGAGAGCAATATATTTGAAAGGAACTAAAAAGTAAATTAAAAAATAAGGGAGAGCGTCTAGCCGGATAGACTAGAAAATTTATACTTCAAACTACCTCACTATTCAGCTCTAGTCTCATCTAATACAACAATAGTATTATTTAAATCTAGCTGTTTTGATATAGTAACTGTAATAAAACTGCCTTTGTTTTTATATTTAGTAATTGCAGTCCCGGAAGCCACTTCGTTATATTCAACTTCCCAGCCTTTAGCGTCAAAGATATTCTTATAATAGTTGTTTAATTCTGTAACAGTTCTGGATGCCTCAAAAGTAACTCTTCTTCCATAAGCGGTATTGTCCACTGAAATTTCTTTTGAACCCGAAGGGTGTGGTATGGAAAATGTATTCTCGCTTTTATAACCCTGAACGTTTGAAAGTTTGACTACCGATTTCGGTCTATACAAAGTAAAAGTTACGAACGAAACAATAAATAACGCCAGAACAACTGCTGAAGCTGTAATAAATAAAACATTCTTAGTGTATGTCTGCTTAAACACTTTCATAAACTTTATTATTATTCGCGAGAATCCGAACTTCCGGCTACCGGCGAACTAAAAACGAATGAATTCAAAATATCCCCAAACACCTCTTTAAAACTTCCGGGCAAAAACTCGGTTTTTGAAATAATCATAACTTTTGAAGTATTCGGTATCTGCAGCATAATTATATCTCCCCACCAAGCATATCCTTTTAATAACACCGCGTCCACTTCTCCAACCTTTGTCTTCTCTTCAGATTCTTCGGGATTTCTACCGGTGATTATTCTGTAATCCTCCAACAACGCATTCTTTTCATTCATCAGATACATTTCAAACGGCACTTTCTTTTCGTTTTCATCTACAAACACTCCGAATCCGTCAAATGGCTTATTTTTCTCCGGAATTCCCAATGAGGTGTCTACAAAGTAGAATTTACCTAAATTAAAGAATGTTCCGTATACTGGCGACGGAACCTGGCAGCAGTCAGTGTTGAATCTGGGATGTCTAAACGAAAATCTATGAGCATTGCTGGTAAAAGTAATAATCGGGTCTTCCGGAGGCGGAAGTTCTCTGTCTATTTTTAAACTCAATATAATCTCATCCGTGTCCTTTTCATATTTCTGTTTAAATCCTATATCTCCTCTATAAATTTGATCGATTTCATAAACGAAGTTCTTACTCACTACAAAAGTAACTTTGTAGTCCGAGTTGCAATTTATAACACTAAAAGTCTGCGCGGTGAGCCCGTCTATTTTAGTGGCTTCGACTTCGCTTATTTGGGCAAGATCAGGACAGCTAAAAGCAAAACTGCTCTTTTTATTTTTCGCTAAATCAATGAGAGGGCGATTTTGAGGGTTAGTGTTTACCACAATTTTAAAAATGTATCCGTCAAAAAGGTTGGATTCCGTTATAAGACCTTCATCCTGGCGTTTTCCTCTAAAAATTGCTTTATAAACAGGGGAATCCTGACTGAACGGATTTGATTTCTCCAAGTATGATTCCACAGGGTATTTAAACGTAATCCCATGCTGTAAAGCGGAAAAACTTTTCCATTGTTTAGCGGGTTCTTCCTCAGGGGTTGGAGTCGGCGCCTCCGTTATATTGAATTTCGGACTTTGGTCAATTATTTCAACGCGTTTTTTATTGAGCTCCTGCAAGGTCACAATTACCACAATAAACGATATTAAAACCGTAAGCAGAATGTATCGTTTTTTTATTTTGAATTTAGGTCGGGGACGAGGCGGGGGTGGAGGTGGTGTTTGAAGAGACTGCGACGGTATAGATGGAGGCATTTCAGGTAAAACATTAGATTCCTGATTTACATTTTGGGCAGCACCTTCCGCAGAGGGCGGA
Source organism: Candidatus Levybacteria bacterium RIFCSPHIGHO2_01_FULL_36_15 (assembly GCA_001782015.1). GTDB lineage: Bacteria > Patescibacteriota > Microgenomatia > Levybacterales > GWA1-39-11 > 2-01-FULL-36-15. The sequence goes on along the minus strand of MFNJ01000028.1, from coordinate 23,575 downwards.
TTCGTTTGATCCATACTTAAATTTTAACAGAATTATACAAATGTGCGTTAAATACAATCCGGTCGTTAGATTGACATGGAGATATTTCGTATTTACAATCACTTCAACCGATACTATAAGGAGGAACAGTATGAAACGTGATACGCCACCGGCACCCCCGCCGCCAGCGGAACCCACTCCTCCTCCTACACCTGAGACATTCCCAGGAAACGGTAGTGGGCAGGGCCCGTACAACGGATGATGCCGGCCCGAACCTACCGCACTGACTATTTTTTGTTTTTGTAAAAAAATCTTAAGAGTCAGTGCGGTGGAGAACATATTACAACCCTATTGTTTATCAAATTTGAGTTTAATTTGTTGTAATTATTGGAATACTGCTAAAATACAAAAGTTCCTGAATATGGCCCCATCGTCTAACGGTTAGGACGGTAGGTTCTCAGCCTATAAATCGGGGTTCGATTCCCCGTGGGGTCACCAACTGGGACTAATGTAGTCCCGAGTAGTTGTTTTAGCCCTAAATACGGCGCTAATTTAGGTGTTCCAGAAAGTAATTCTTGGTAGTTCGGTGCTTTATCGAAAATTAGTCCAAAGTAGGCAGCTCTTTTAAGCGGATCTGAGCTCCCTAGCAGCAATTCTTCAAGGTGTTCCAGAAAATACCCTACGTAATTAAGAACTATCTCCATATTTACTGGGGATTTGAATACCTTTTGGCTTTTGGTTTCTTCGTATTCTCTCATTTCCTTCTCAATTTTTATGATATCTTCTTCCATATATTTGATTGCCACTTCCGATGTTAAATATCTGATCTTTTCTGCAGATGCTTTTGCTGCAACCTTCAATTCTAAGATTTTCGTATCTATAACACTAGAATCCTCTTGTGTCTCTGCTATTCTTTCGTTCCACAATTCTGAAGCGTATTTCTTTAGTTCTTCTACATATTCAGAAGAAATTTTCAGATTCTGTACAAAGCTCCAAATAGTCTGATCAAACTCTTTCACGGGAACTCTAAAGTAGTGCCCTCTCTTATTGCAATGGTATGCAGGATAATATTTTCCAAGTTTTCCTCGAGAAGCACTTCCAAATAGATATTTGTCACAATGTGGGCATGTAACATATTTTTTGTATGGGAAATTAGGATTTTTTACTTGTTTCTTTAATAGCCAAGCCGCTGGCTTCTTTTTCCAAAATTGAACCTCTCCGTTTTCTTCAGTAATTAATATCTTTCCTTTGTTAGCTTTATTAAACAAGTCATAGGAAACTAACCCCTCAAATCTTCCCTTAACTGGTTCCCCTTGAGTCCATTGTTCTATGTTTAATCCTGCATAGATAGGGCTCTGAATATATCTCCAAAATTGTTTAATAGTTAATTTTATCCCTCCCTTTTCACCAACAACCTTTGTTCTGTTTTCAGGATTTCTAATATATGTTTTTCTGGTTCTACAACCCAGTCCGTTTACTTCATCAACGATTTGTTGATCGCTAAGTGTCCCGCTTGCTCTTAACTCGAACATTTTCTTAATCCAAACAGACTCTATAGGATGAGGTTTCAACACGACTCTTTTCCCATGGGATGACTCCATCTTCTCGTTAATATAACCGAAGGGTGCTGCTCGAACACGGTACCCTAATCTTACATAACGAATTTCTGCTCCTATCATTCTGGTCATGATATCTCTCATTTCATCTTTTGCTCTTTCTGCTTCCAATATTTCAGATTTTTTAGTCGGGCTATACACGCTCCAATCATATTCAACTCCTAAATGCTCTAGGGTATTTACGTCTTGGCTTCCGATAATTCCGTAAATATCTATCAACTTCACATCTATTTTAGTAAGCTGCATCTTTAAGTGGTCATATAGGTAAGAACCGCCTCTGGTGAAACGGTCAATAGACTTAATGACAAATAATTGAATGTCATTCTTACTATTTTTGCAGTAGTCGATTGCCTCCTGTACTGGTTGTTCTTCTTTAGAAGCCGACTCCATGAATATAAAGAATTTTTTAACATGAATGTTGTGTGCCTCGGCAAATCGTTCAATCTGCTCCTTTTGGTGTTCAGGAGAATCACCCTGCAGTCCTTGTTTTACTGACGATATCCGTATGGCTGCTACTGCGTTCTCTTGTGTGACTGAATCTTTCATATCCCTTTCTTGATAATTGATCCTTTCTTTTGGTCTTCTATGATCCGATCAATAATGAGGTTAGCAAAGATTCGAAGCCGTTCTTCAGTAGTAATAATTGGAGTGTTCTTTGTAGTTTTTGGATTGTTTGTGTTCTTATTTACTCTTCCCATAGTTGTTACTCATAAACCCCAACTATCCATATATAGATAGTTTATCACTTTTAGCTTCTGTGTCAAGTATTAGAGAGGCTATTTTTCTTTACAGTTATAGGTATTTCTGGTATATAAAGACCAATGCCTTCTTCCTCGAAAGAGAGCTATGGCAAGCCTAAATCAAATATATTCGTTAATCGAAAATAACTTAACGTTTCAGAATTTATCCCTTAAGGCGGATTTATTTAGTATCAGCACTCCAATAATTTATCTTCTGTTAATAGTAGTCTTGGTTTTAGCCTTCAAACTAATAATTAAGCTTTTCGTAGTACATAGTAAACTTCTCCAAAGGTACACTGTCTTCGAAGTTAAACCACTGCAAACAACCGAACAAAGTTCATATACTACCCAACAGCTATTTAATTTGATTCATGGGTTAGCAAGACAGCGCACATTTTGGGATAGAATCGTAAACAATCAAAAAAGTTATTCTTTTGAAATAGTCTCTAAGAAGAACGAGGGTATACGGTACCTAATTCGGATTAATCAGGATGATGCTGAGCTTATAAGACGAAACTTATTATCATATCTACCAGGAATTGTTATTAACGAGGTAAGCGATTATTTAGCCGATACACTCACAAATTATCCTCGTAAAGTAACCGAATTTAAGATTTCTAATCACTTCGCGTTTCCATTAAAAAAACAAGGTCTTCTTGAAGAGCACGACCCGATAGCGTATATAACCGGAAATATGACTAAGCTTTCGGAAAATGATCTGATTTCATTCCAAATAGTAGTAGAGCCAATCATTAAAGGCAGTTTGAAAGACTACAACCGCATTCACAGCTTAATACATTCCGACAAAGACTTACTCTCTAATATAAATAGTACTGGTCTTAAATCTCCGTTTGGTAAATTACTTCAACTATTAACCCTACCAATAGGTCTATTTGTGTTTCTGGCATCTGGTGGGAAAGAAGGACCGCTCTTAGGGTTTAATGTTGAAAGTAAAATTAAACAAATCAATCCCTACCAGGAAGAGTTGAAAAAGCTGGTAAAGGAAAAGCTTGATCAACAAGTGTTTAGAACTTCGCTAAGGCTGTTGGTGGTCGGAGATACTGATGGTGAGGTTATTAGAAGGAATCGAGGCTTCATATCCTCTTTAGCTTCCTTTGGAAACTCCGGATACCAGTCCATAGTACCAGCGATTACAATCAAACTTAATGTTTTAGATTTGTATAAGCGATTCATTTTTAAGAATAGGTTGATAGGTGTTATTAATAATTCAATATTTTCAACCTCAGAAATTGCCGATATTTACCATTTCCCATTTACGAGCACTACTAAAACTGAAGACTTGGTAAAAACTCACAGTAAACAACTTCCCACACCACTATCGCTCAAAAAAGAATTAGGCTTGGATGTAGTGTTTGCTAATAACAATTATGGAGGAAGTGTTACTCCTATTGGCTTGACCCAAGAGGAGCGAAGACGACACATGTACATACTCGGGGCTACTGGAACAGGAAAATCGACTTTGCTTTTATCGATGATTGACCAGGACATTAAAAATGATAAAGGTTTGTGTGTGATTGATCCTCATGGCGACTTAATTGAAAAGATCCTACCTACGATACCCGACAATCGGCTCCAAGATGTTATTTATTTCAACCCAGACGATATTGGTTATCCAATCGGAATTAATCTCTTGGAGCTTTCCCAGGGCTTAAATCCTGAAGATGCGGTTAGAGAAAAGGAATTCATAACTGAAAGCATTATTTCTTTATTCCACAAAATATATTCCGATAAATACTCTGGTCCAAGAATGGAATACATACTAAGAAACACCATTCACACCGCCTTTACTGTACCCAATGCGACTTTGTTCACTGTTTATAAACTCTTGATTAACGAACCGTTTAGAAAATCCGTAACAAATGGCTTAGCAGATGAGAATCTAAAAGACTTTTGGAAATATGAATTCAGCAAGGCAGGAGATTATCAAAAGGTCAAAATGATTTCACCTATTACTAACAAGATTGGAAGGTTTTTGTTCTCTCCAACCGCAAAACGGATTCTGGAGCAGGAAAAATCTACAATAAACTTTGATCAAATCATGGACTCAGGAAAGATACTACTTTGTAACCTTTCCAAAGGAAAAATAGGAGAAGATAACTCGGAAGTATTCGGAGTGGTTATAATGACCAAAATTCAATTAGCAGCTCTAAAGAGGGCTAGGATAGATATAGAAGCCAGAAGAGATTTTTACTTATATGTTGACGAATTCCAAAACTTCGCAACACCTGCATTTGCCCAGATCCTTTCTGAAGCGAGAAAATACCGGCTAAGTGCAATTCTTGCCCACCAAACAACTTCCCAGCTTGAGGACAAGTCACTAGTAAACGTCACTCTTGCAAATACCGGAACGATTATTTGTTTTAGAACGTCAAACCCTGAAGACGAAAGATTAATCCTTCCGCAGTTCAGCCCATATGTCACTGAAGGTGAAATTGCCAGTCTACCTTCATACAATTTCTACATAAAGATCAATGCTATTACTCCCGAAGAACCATTCTCCGGTGAAACAATATCTTTGCCTATTATCAAAGGTAACAAGCGAGTGGCTGAAGTAGTGGAAATATCTAGATCAAAGTACACATTAAAATACGAAACCAAAGCTGAACCGATTGTGAAAGCGGTTAAAAAGAAATCGATTTCCCCTGATCAAAATACTCCAAAGGCAGCTGGAATTTCCTTCTCCTAAATTGTCCTAGATCGCTAGGACAGAAAAACGCAATTATTAAGGCTAATTCTTCCAATTTCTTTACCTCTTTCCCTATATACATAGGAAGACGACAAATGTACAATCCAAACTTAAGGGAATAAACAATCCCTCCTCTGCCCAAACCAACGGGCATGAAACTTAAAACAACCTCAAAACAATTAGAAATACTTCACCTACTCTACAAATTCCGTTTCCTCAATCGCCACCAAATCCAAACACTTCTGAATCATAAAGACTATAGAAGAATACAAGCCTGGCTAACAGATTTAGTTAAGAGTGAGTTAGTAAGTAGAAATTATTCCCGGGAGTATGGAGAGAACACAAAGCCTGCAATTTATTATTTGAATGTGAAGAGTAAGAAGTATTTAAGTAATTTGGATGGGTTTTCGTCTGACTTATTGAAAAGGGTGTATAGGGAAAGAGGTCACTCAAAACGTTTCATCAACCATTGTATAACTGTAGGTGATGTTTATATCCATTTAAAAAGTCTCTCTAATGATAAATTAATCCAATTTCTAACCAAAGAGGAACTATTACAAAGTGATCACTTGATTCAACCTGCGCCTGATGCTTACTTTACCGTTGAGAGAGCTGACAAAACTAGTTATAGATTCTTTTTAGAAGTAATAGATCCCGGATTGCCTAGATATGTAATCCGAAAAAGAATACTGGACTATATCTCTTATGCAGAAGGAAAAGAGTGGGAAGAAAAAACCGGTCATGAATTTCCTGCTTTGCTTTGCGCCTGTCCAAATGACTGGGTAAAAAACTATTTATATAGACTTATTAAAGCCATACAAAAAGATGAGGAGACAGTTAACTTTTATTTAATGGTTTATTCCCGTTCTGATAATAAGCATTTCTGGCAAAAGGTAAACTAATCACCTGCAACCTCCTCTCTGTGCCCTCAAAAGTTAAAAGTTCTAAGGTTGCCTGCCTTCGATACATGGACTTTTGAAAGAGGGGTGAGTTTTGCAAGGGAAAGTGAAGCATAGTTTATTGAAGTGAAACGGAAACCCTTGCAATGTAAGAAGCAAAGACACTTATGAATTCAATATATTATCCAATATCTTCGATTTGAATCCTTTCTGAGACATCAAGACAATACGGAATTGCATTAACTATTAACTTACCTTCTTATTCTCGACAATCAGATATTGATTCTCTATCTCATCGATTACCCTAGTTATAACAAGAAATAAGTGTGATAAATTAATTTCACTAATTATAAATTTTATGTTGTCCCAGTCTCCATGCGCATAACTATTTCTAATCTTATTAGCTTTTTCCATATAATCCCAAAATTCTGTGCTTATACTTAGCCCATTTAAAAAATTTGATTTCATATAACGCAGGTATGCTTGTAGCTTACTTTCTCCATTCATCTGTTTTAGACTACTTGTAGGAGGATTTAACAACTCAGCAAAGTCTTCATTTAAGAATTTAAGACATTTCTCAACGAAAAAGTATATTAAAACAACACACGTGGCAGGTACTAAAAAATCCGCGGTATTACACCATGTAAAAAAGTCATCAATTGCGATATCTAATTCTTCCGCCTGATTATAAGGATCACTTTTTTCTTTAAAAAGATACTTGTCTGAAATAACCTTTCTATCTTCCACACCTTCAGTAATTACACAGCAAAATCCATTTAGCTGAGACATTTCTTCCTCTATTATTACAAACTCGACAATACTAGATTTTGATTTGAAAACATATAGTGTTTGCTGTTCGTTTTCCTCAGTGTTAAATATCCCATCACTATTGAGAGTGTTCATATGTAAAATTATACTCTGTAGAAAATTTAGAGATTAAAAAGTTGTAACTTCCTCAACAATGTGAGCAATTAGAGTTTCAAATCGGGTATAATCTGGGCATGGGAATGTTGCTTTTCCTGATACCATCTGATATATTAGCGATCAGTTCTTGGGAAACCAAAAACTCTGCCACCACAACAGGTGGTTTTTTTGTAACTCTGCTCACTGCTTCCTGCCTAAACATTTATAAGGAGGTGGTGTATGAAAAAATTAATAATATTTAATTCTCTTCTTGTTACAGCATTAGTTTTTGCTGCTCCCGCATTTGCTCAATCAGCCGACGTCACTAAAGTTCAAACATTCCTAACCAGTATTATTCAAATCATGGTAGTTCTTGCAGGAACACTAGCTGCTGGATTCTTCGTTTGGGGAGGAGTTGGATACATTACGAGTTCAGGTAATCCAGAATCCCTAGAAAAATCTAAGAAGACTATTATGTATTCTGCTGTTGGCTTAGCGATAACATTGGGCGCATATGTATTGACTAATGTCGTCACTCAGCTGGCGCAAGGTGCATTCGGTCAGTAACAGAACGACAAGAAAATGAAGAATGATCAAACTAAAATTGAGTATATGCTTAGCTTTAATAATTCTTGCTTATCCTTCTGTTGCTTTTGCCGCACCTAATGCCGAGGTTGCACAGTTTACTTCCAATACTCTAAATACTCTAACCATCTTTGCTTCCTTAGTTTCAGCTTTCTTTCTCATAAAAGGAGGTTACTTGTATATCACTTCTACAGGACAGCCAGATGCCTTGGAAAGTGCCAAAAAAACAATTCGGAATGCCCTAGTCGGTCTTGTCCTGGTGTTGGCAGCAAATACCTTTGCTTCACTTTTGACCAACGCTTTTACTACCCCTACCGTCACTTCTAATACTAGTGTAATTAATCTTGAGCCGTTAGAACCGGCAGTTCCAAGTGAGGGGCTAACTCAAGTACTTATAGATGCAATTGCAGCATTCCTTCAAAATATCGTTCAAAGCGCTACCAAACCAATTACTTCTGCCTTAGGAAGTTTTTTAACTAACACTCCTCAAGTTTCCACAAACTCTGTAATTTTTAACTTTTGGATTGTTATTGTCGGTATTGCAGATTCATTATTTGCATTAATGATTGCTTTAATAGGGTTTCAATTCATGAGTTCATCTACATTTGGATTTGAAGAGGTAGAGTTAAAACAAATTCTTCCTCGTGTCGGTTTAGCCTTTTTGGGAGCCAATACTTCCATCTTTCTAATAGATTGGATAATTATGGCTGTAAATACTCTAGTCAAAGCCGTTTTAAACGCTACAGGGGGACTAAATCAAGCTTGGATCACCAATGCCTTTAATCCCTCAACTCTATCAATAGAAACCGCATCGCTGATTACTCTTATCTTTATGATTATGTTTGTGCTTATCTCCGTAATACTTTTACTCTTTTACATCACTAGGTTAATCGTGATTGCACTCGGTGCCGTAATGTCTCCATTGATATTTTTACTTTGGTCAGTCCCAAAGTTTGCAGACTTTGCTGAAATTTCAGCCAAAACATACCTTACTACGATTTTCTCAATTTTTGTTCATGTTGTTATTATTCAGCTTGCAGCATCTTTCCTAACCGTGTCTGAGCAAGTAAACACAAACCCACTAATTTCCATCCTTGTTGGTGTTGGCCTACTTCTTACGCTTCTGAAAACTCAATCAATCATGATGCAATTAATGTTTTATAACACTGGGCGTTCAATGATTAAAAAAATTGGTGGTCAGATAGTAAACGTCATAAATGCAAAACAGTCCGAAAATGCAGCCTCTGCAATAGCTGATAAGGCAATTAAATTGCCAAGAAAGGTAGTAAGAGCATGAGAACAACATCTATTCCAGCACAAATCACAACCGTCGAAGATAAAATCGCCGGAAATCTGAATTTAATGCAGATCATTTTGCTTCTAGCTCCTGTTTTTATAGGCACATTTATCTATTCAGTTCTTCCAACCCGGCTTCAATTTTCGCCTTACAAAATCCCTTTAATTGCATTTACTTTTCTGGGGTTCTTTTTATTGTCTCTCAGAATCAAGGAGCGAGTCGTGCTTAATTGGATAATCATCTTAGCTTCATATTGGTTTAGACCTCACCACTACCTTTACAATAAAAACGACCTTTTCCTTCGGGATGTAATACTTACTGAAGTACCTAAAATAATTAAACGTAAACTGGCTCGAACATCTAAAACTACTGATGATTCCTCATCCGTTTCTGAGAGTGTCCAAAAGCTCGGAATTCAAATAGGGGTTAAAAAACCTCGCCTTAATTTTAGATTTAATAGAAAAGGAGTATTAGTTGTACAAGCCTATGAATAAGACCTCCACCAGAAGACAAATTCGAATCAAGGAAGTAAGAGATGGGGTTTTGGTATTACCGGGAGATAAATATCGGGTAATTCTCGAGTCCTCAGCTGTAAACTTTGAGTTGAAAAGTGAGGACGAGCAAGATGTCTTAATCGATAACTTCCAAAACTTCCTTAATTCTCTACCATGCCCAGTTCAAATCGTGATTCGCATTAGAGAGGTTGATATTGACGGGTATTTAGAAACCTTCATGAAACAAAATAACCACGAGACCGAACAAGTTTATAAAGATCAGTTGTCCAATTACAGTGAATTCATTAAAAAGCTAGTATCAGGCAACAAAATACTTTCTAGACGGTTCTTTATAGTTATTCCTTATGAACCTGAAGATGGTAAGCACGATTTCCCTTTGATCAAGGAACAAATACAACTAAATCAGGATATCGTCACGAAAGGCCTTGAAAGATTAGGCATGAAAACGCGCGAACTAGGAAACCTAGAGATTCTTGAACTGTTCTACAGCTTCTACAATCCAACCCTAGCCAAGAATCAGCCATTAAAGGAGAAGACGTTCCAAGTCTTATTTAACAACAACTATGCTTACTAACTTACGTACAACAATTAAAAAGCAGATAGCCAAGAGCATAAAGGTCAAACTTGAACCGAAAAAGAAACTAGCCTGGGAATTTGCTGGTCAAGATCAGGTGGATTTGATTTCTTACTCTGGACTAGAGGAACATCCAAACTATTTAGTTTTGGATAATAAATACCTAAGAACACTATTCATTTCAGGTTACCCATACGTGGCTTCAACAGGCTGGTTAAATATGCTTATTAATTTCAATCATAACGTTGATATTTCCTATCATATTGAGCTAGTCGATCCTTTGATGGCACTACCTAAACTCTCCAGGAAAATTACGGAGCTAGAATCAACTAGAAGAGTCATGATTCAACAAGGTAAAATTGTTGGCTCAGAAATTACCGATCCCTTAGAGTCTGCAATCCAGTTAAAGGACAGAATCTTGCGTGGACAAGAAAAGTTGTTTCAGATCGCAATCTATATCACCATAAATGCGGATTCACTAATTGAATTAAATAAAACCACGACCTTACTTGAAACTGTACTTGCGACAAAATTGTTTTATACAAAAGTCTCCATGTTCCAACAATTAGAAGGTTTACAGTCTGTACTTCCCAGAGGAGAAAACCAACTATCTCAAAAGAGAAACTTGGATAGCTCATCTGCCGCATTAACATTTCCGTTCACTTCCTCAGAGTTGGTTCAAGAGTCCGGGATACTTTATGGAATAAATAAATCAAATAATTCCTTAGTTATGATAGACCGCTTTTCTTTAAATAATGCCAATTCAATAATATTCGCTCAATCGGGAAGCGGGAAGAGTTATGCCGCAAAAGTGGAGATTCTTAGGCAACTCATGCAGAAAACTAGGGTAATTGTTGTTGACCCCGAGCGTGAATACAAACAGTTATCAGAATCATTAAAAGGAACCTATATAAAGCTCTCAGTGAAGTCGCAAGAAAAGATAAATCCATTCGACTTTTCTATGAGTTCCTATGGTGAAGAAAACAGTCTAGCTGAACACATACAAGACCTTACAGAGGTAATTTCCCTTATGGCAGAAGGTCTAACACCAGAAGAAAAAGCAAGTATCGATAAATCAATCATCAAAACTTATAAGAAATTCGGTTGGTCATTAAGATCAACCAATGGAAAAGATAAACCATACCCTTTATTGAAAGATTTATACAAAACCCTCACAGAGGAAGGACAAGTTAAACTCGCCACTCGATTGGAAAAATTTGTTAAAGGATCCTTGTCCACAGTATTTGATAGTCAAACCAATATTAGGCTCGACAATCGATTAGTAATATTTGATATCAAGGATCTTCCAGAGTCATTAAGACAAATCATGATGGTTATAGTAGCCAATTTTGTCTACAACCAAGTTAAAACCGATCCTTGCAAACGACTCCTCGTAATTGACGAAGGATGGTTGCTTTTACAGCATGAAGAAAGTGCCCGGTTTGTTGCAGGACTTACTCGTAGAGCTAGAAAATACTACTTGGGGGTAAGTATCATTTCTCAACAAGCAAACGACTTTTTGAATAACGAGTACGGAAAAGCAATTGCTTCTCAAGCCTCGCTCAGAATCTTGATGAGGCAAGATACTACCACTATAAGAGGAGTTGTTGAGGAATTTAACTTAAGTGAATACGAGCAAAAGTTTTTGCTGACTTGTGACAAAGGCGAAGCATTAATTGTTGCAGATCAAAATCATGTCGCTATCAAGATTGTCGCATCTGAAAAGGAACATCCCTTGATTACCACTCACCCTGCCGAGAGGTATCTTTTAAGATGAACCTCTTTTTATGGTGGAATGTCTTCTCATTTAGAAAAGAATTAACCTACCTACTTACCGCGTTTCTATTTACTCTTTCTCTGCCCATAATCGCGGTCATTCTACTAACTCACGCTGGAATAGACATCATTTCCGATAGACTTGTTACAGAAAATGAAATTTCGGCTAGCATTGAGATTCATGATCCGTTAACCGGAGGTGTGGTTAAAACACTTAGAGGCCCATTCTACTGGCCTACCACCGGAATAATTACTTTAGAATTTGGAGAATCAAGCCTATACCAACCGTTTCATACCGGAATCGATATTGCAAGCAATAGAGGTGATCCCATAACTCCATTTATGCCTGGTAAGGTAGTTTATGCTGGCGAAATCTTTTGGGGATTCGGGAAACACATCATCATTGATCATGGGGATAATGTAACGACCGTTTACGCCCATCTAGACCGTATTTTCGTCGTTAAAGGTCAAGATGTAGTACTTGGGCAGGTTATTGGCAGGGAAGGGAGTACAGGCTGGTCTACAGGACCACATTTACACTTTCAAATAAAAGTTTTTGGAATACCGGTTAATCCCAGAACCTTCTTACAATAGAATGAACTAAGTGATTATTGAGCCAATAATAGCTATAATCGTTGAAGAGCTTCTAATTATAGTTAGGAATTTATGTTTCAGAATGAGGCAAAAACACGAAGGGAAATAATTGATTTACGTCTCCAGAAAGCTGGTTGGGACGTAAATAATCCATCTCAAGTCACTTCAGAACTTGATATTTGGGTTGGTTTACCAGAAGGTGTTGAAGAACCTGAACACGAGTATCAGGGTTTTCAATACGCTGACTATGTACTTCTTGGTGAGGATGGCTACCCACTTGCTGTAGTTGAGGCAAAGAAAACTTCTAGAGATGCGCGAATTGGTCAAGAACAGGCAAAACAATACGCGGTCAATATTCAAAAGAACTCCAAAGGAGAAATGCCTTTTGTTTTCTATACGAATGGGAATGAAATTTATTTTTGGAACACTGAAAAATTTCCACCTAGAAAAGTTTACGGATTTCCCACCAGAAAAGATCTGGAGAGGCTCCTATTTTTAAGAAAAAACGAAAAACCAATCTCCCAAGAACTTATCGATCGTGATATTTCTAATCGTCCTTATCAAATTGAAGCCATTCGATCGATATTTGAAAGCCTTGATAAAGGTAAGAGGAAGGCTCTACTTGTTATGGCAACAGGAACAGGTAAAACAAGAACGTGTGTCTCGATGGTTGATGTTCTAATGAGAACTAATCGAGTCCAGCGGGTATTGTTTCTTGTGGATCGAATTGCTTTACGTAACCAAGCGCTAGACGCTTTTAAGGAATATCTTCCTAATGCTCCAGTCTGGCCTAAAATTGGAGAAACTGAAATTGCGACGGATAGACGAGTTTATGCTGCTACATATCCAACTATGCTTAATATTATTGAAAACAAAGATTGTCCTTTAAGTCCTCATTTCTTTGACATGATTGTAGCTGATGAAAGTCATAGATCTATCTATAACATTTACAAAAATATCTTTGACTATTTTGATGCTATTCAACTTGGATTAACTGCCACTCCAAAAGACGCGGTTGAACATAACACATTTAGTTTATTTAATTGTGAAGATGGGATGCCTACTTTTGCTTACTCTTATGAAGAAGCGATTAATAACAAACCGCCTTATCTATGTGATTATGAAGCTTTAAAAATCAGAACTAAGTTTCAAAAAGAAGGAATACGAAAAAATAACATTTCACTTGGCGAGCAGCAGAAACTGCTAGCTGATGGTAAAGAGCCTGAAGAAATTAACTACGAAGGAACCGATCTTGAGAAGAAAGTGACGAATAGAGGAACTAACGCTCTTATTGTTCAGGAATTTATGGAGGAATCTATTAAAGACATTAGTGGGACTTTGCCAGGTAAATCAGTATTTTTCGCTATGACCATGAAACATGCTAGACGTTTACAGGATGTATTTGATGATTTATATCCTGAACATAAAGGTAATCTTGCAAAAGTAATCGTTTCGGATGACGCTCGAGTATACGGAAAGGGTGGTCTTCTCGATCAATTTATAAATAAAGACTTTCCAAGAATAGCAATTAGCGTAGATATGTTAGATACAGGCATTGATGTCAGGGAACTTGTAAATCTTGTCTTTGCTAAACCAGTATTTTCTTACACTAAATTCTGGCAAATGATTGGTCGAGGAACTAGACTCCTTGAACCTAAAAAACTAAAACCTTGGTGTAAGGAAAAGGATAAATTTTTAATTATGGATTGTTGGGAGAATTTTGAATATTTCGAGATGAATCCAACTGGCAAGATTGATAGACCGTCGAAACCTATACCAGTTAGGTTGTTTGAAACTAGAATTGAAAAACTTTTAGTTGCTCAAAGTCTTAACAATGATCAAGTGTCAACAGATACTATTCAAAAGCTAAAAGAGGATATCGCGAAACTGCCAGAAAATAATGTGGTAATACTTGACTCAAAAAGTACGCTGGAAACACTCGATGAACAGTTTTGGAATAGATTAGATGAAGATAGAGTTTTGTTCCTACAAAAAGTTATTGCACCACTGATGAGAACCCGTACTGGTGAAGATTATGATGCTATGAGTTTTGAAATTAAAGTTATTCAGTATTCAATCGCGAAACTGAGTCTTGGAGATTCAAAAGATAAAAAACTCAATACTCTTGAAGACGTTATAACTGAAATGATTTCTGATTTACCTCTTTCGGTTAATATTGTGGCGAGAGAGCAAGATCTTATTGAGGCTGTTCTCAACGCCGGATATTTAGCTAAAGCTGATGAAAATGATCTTGATAGACTCATAACAAAAATCTCGCCACTAATGAAGTATCGGGAGGAAGGTATAAAACCACAGCAGGATTCTTTCGACTTACGTGACTTAACTTCAGAAAAGACTTTTATTAAGTTCGGTCCATCGAATGAGCGGGTCACTATTAAAAAGTACCGAGAAAAAGTAGAAGTACTTGTAAAGAAATTAGAAGAAGAAAATGACACTTTAAGGAAAATAAAAAGTGGCGAAAGTATTAGTGGAGAGGAAATAGAAGAATTAGCCCAAACTCTATCAGAATATGAGCCATATCCTACTGAAGAAAATTTACAGAAAGCATACGATGCACGAAGAGTTAGCTTCCTGGATCTTATTAAATACATAATGGGTATCGGTGGACTAGTTACTTTCCCTGAGAAAGTATCAGAAGCTTTTGCTGAGTTTATAGCGGATCATAATACTCTTTCAGCGAAACAAATACAGTTTTTACAAACACTTCAAACTTTTATTATTGAGAATGGGGCTCTTACTAAAAGAGATTTGGTTCAGGAACCTTTTACTAAATTACATGAGAAGGGATTTTTAGGGTTGTTTGACAAACGTATGCAGCAAGAAGTCCTACAGTTTACCGAACAAATATTTCAATATGCTTAATACAACCATTAAATCATCAATAGATCGTCTTTGGGATAAGTTCTGGAGTGGAGGAATTTCAAATCCACTTACAGCAATTGAGCAAATCTCTTATCTTCTTTTTATGAAGCGATTGGATCAACTCGATTTAAAGAAAAAACTAGATGCGGAATTCACCGGTGAATCGTATAAGTCATATTTTTCTGGTGAAAATGAAGTTATGAGATGGAGTCACTTCCGACATATGGAGGGTGGCGAAATGCTGACGCATATTCAGACGAAAGTATTTCCGTTCTTAAAGACTCTTAACTCAAGCAATAGTGCTTTCGCTAAACACATGGGCAATGCAGTATTTATCATTTCTAAACCTTCTTTAGTGGTTGAGGCAGTTAATATCATTGATGAAATATTTGAAGAAATATCAAATCAAGAATCAAAAGGACAAGGATTTCAAGATACTCAAGGGGATGTTTACGAGTATTTATTATCTGAAATAACTAGTGCAGGGAAACTTGGACAGTTTCGTACACCAAGACATATCATTCAGTTAATTTGTGAATTGGTTGACCCAAAGCTTGGAGATTCAATTTGTGATCCAGCCTGTGGAACTGGTGGATTCTTACTAGGAGCATATCAACATATTCTAACGCAGTACACGAGCAAAGAACACCAAATTACTGATGAAAATGGACTTACTCGTGGAACAGTGGGAGACAAACTCACCGATGAACGTCAATGGTCACAACTCAAAGAAAAAACTTTCTACGGCTATGACATGGATGACAGCATGGTTCGAATTGGACTTATGAACTTGATGATGCACGGCATTTCAATTCCTAATATTGAACAAAAAGACACTCTCTCCAAGAAATACGACGAGGATAACTATTTTGACGTCATCATGGCCAATCCTCCTTTTAAAGGCAGTATTGATAAAGGAGATATCAATGAATCCTTGTCACTTCCAACCACAAAGACAGAGCTTCTTTTCATAAACAGAATTATTAAATCACTCAAAATCGGCGGTCGAGCTGGCATGATTGTTCCCGATGGAGTACTTTTCGGTTCCAGTAATGCCCATAAGATGGCCAGAAAGATGCTTCTCAATGACTGTGAACTTCAAGGTGTTATTTCACTGCCTAGTGGCGTATTTAAACCGTATGCTGGGGTGAGCACTGCAATTCTTCTCTTCGTTAAAGGTGGTGAAACAGAAAAAGTCTGGTTTTATGACATGAAAGCTGATGGATTTAGTCTTGATGATAAAAGAACAAAAATTGCAGACAATGATATTCCAGACATTGTTGAAAAATGGAAACACAGAAAAGAACAAGCAGGCAACAACCGAAGTAATAAGTTTTTCTCTGTAGATAAAAATGAGATTGAAAAAAATAATTACGATCTAGCTATATCCAGATATAAAACAAATGATTACGTTCAAATTAAATATAAAGATCCAAAAACGCTGCTTAATAACATCGAATTATTAGAAAATGAAATCATTCAAGGATTAAGTGATTTAAAGAAACAAGTTATATGAGTAATTATGTTCTAGTCAAAGATTTAATTTCTGAAAAAATAACTGGAGAATGGGGTTTAGATCCTATTTCTGATCATAGCATTGGAGTAATCCGAACGACAAATTTCACTAACGAAGGTAAATTAAATCTTGATAAATTAGCTCTCCGTAATGTATCTAATTCAAAAGTCGCCAAGAAAAAACTTATTCAGGGTGATGTAATAATTGAGAAATCAGGAGGTAGCCCCACGCAGCCTGTTGGTAGGGTGGTTTACTTCGATGTCAGTGATGGAAAAGACTATTTATGTAATAACTTTACATCAATACTTCGTCCGTCTTCGGATATATATTCAAAGTATCTTTTTTATGGATTGTATTTTCTACATATAAGTAAAAAAACTCTTGCTTATCAAAACAAAACTACAGGCATAATCAATCTTCAGCTCGATCGATACCTATCTAATGAAAAGATCAACCTTCCGTCAATAGACGAGCAAAAAAATATTGTAGAAACGCTTGATAAGGCTGATTTAATTTATCAAAAAAGAAAACAAACAGTAGATCTATTAGACGAATATCTGAAATCAGTTTTTTTAGAGATGTTTGGCGATCCAATGGATAACTCTAAAAATTGGGAGAAGAAATCTCTTAAGCAATTTGGTGAAGTAATTACTGGAAACACACCACCCCGCAATAATATTGGTAACTATTCCTCAGAATTTATAGAATGGATTAAAACTGACAATATTGTTGCTAATAAAATATATTTATCTACTGCAACAGAATATCTATCGGAAACTGGTTTAAAAAGGGCTAGATTTGTTAAACCAGGTGCTATTTTAGTAGCCTGCATAGCTGGAAGTATTGAGTCAATTGGCCGTGCAGCAATTACCAATAGAGAAGTATCATTTAATCAACAAATTAATGCAATTCAACCAAATGACAAAATAAACTCAGTTTTCCTATATTGGCTTTTTAAATTCTCTAAATTATATATTCAAAATCAGGCAACAAGAGGCATGAAGAAGATATTAACTAAGGGTGCATTCGAAAGGATTATGATGATTACTCCACCGATTGATCTCCAAAATGAATTTGTTGCAACTGCTACGAAAGTGGATGTACTCAAAAGCAAAATGCTTAGTCAATCAGATATTTTAGAAGTTCAGTTTCATTCACTGATGCAAAAATCATTCAGCATTAATTAGTTGTAATTCCAAACTTTTGATATAACCAATCAAAAATCGCTTTTACTTGAGACATACTAACCGAGTCTAAAGATATTACATTATTGACAACATAATCAAGAAATTCTCGCGCAATTATTTCCTTCTTACCAGCGGCTAAAACTGAATTAATAGAAGAATTGGCTAACTCTTCATCTTTCTTTAAAACGAATTTATAAAAATCAGTTTTACTAAATACATCCTCTATTCCATTACAGTCCTTAATTTTATAAATGTATTCATGTGCTAAATCATCTTTATCATCAAAGAATTCTTTTTTTAACAAGTTGTATGTCTTTCTTCCGGTATTTTTATCATCGTCAAAAACCGCTCTGTAGTTGTAACCCCATCCTTGAAGCACACTCACAACATTCGGTACATTGCTGACACCTACCGCTGGAACAAAGAATAGTCTTTTGTCTTTTTTTAACATGTGTTTAAGGGCCGTTAAGTAGTAATGATCTGTTATACCTTCCACAACAACATTGAATCTATTGGGCTCAACAAAAGATGTTATTCCAGATAATCCCATGGCGGTAATTATTGGAGAAAGGGCGTCAAGATTTCCATTATCAGGTCTTGAGGAGAATTGGCTTATCGTTTCTACTTTTGTACCATTTATTTTAGAATTTGAGACGAGTCTAATTCTGAGATATTCAGCACCCTCGGTTCCAATTAACCTTGCATTATGAGTTGAATAGATTATCTGAATCCCTTTTGAAGCAAGCTCCTCCAAAACTTTCTTTGCATCGAGCTGGGCCTTTTCATGAAGATTTTGTCCAGGCTCATCGACCAATAAAATCGAGTTAGAATTACTGCTCTTATCCAGACCTAACGCCCTTAGCCTTAGATGAAATGCACTGAACCATCTAAACCCCATACTTTTCTGCTCGAGATATAGTGGCTTGCCGTCTGAGCCTTTAATCATAAATATAATCTTTTTCGGCTCCTGCTGATTAACCTCGATCGCATACTTATACTTCGTGTCATCAGATAAACTAATTTTTTGTGACCATGATTTATTAAAGTCATCAGTTGCTTTGTCTTGAAGAGATTCCTTCGTAGAAGTTAACTGACGGGGATCAGTAATATTTGCAATTTGAGTAAGATTAACATTGAAAACCTTTTCAAAATCTAACACCGCAGCGTTTGTTGGAATGTCAGAAACTAAAATTTCGGACGGAAGGAAGTCAGTAAATTGCCTATACAAAGTTATGGATGGAAGGTTTTCTATGATCTTCAGTTTAAGAGCTTCTATAACCGCATTTCTGTCAACAGTTGATTCCTCTTTGCCTTGTTTTTTGACCTCGTCAAATTTCAATGAATCGAATGTGCTGTCTTCTACAGTTAAGTCACCGGTGGGAGAGCTTCCCTCTTGCCATGTTCTTTTAACGGTAATTGATTTCTTACTTTTGTAAAAGTTGTTTATTTTCTCGTCGTTAAAGCCTTCTTTCAATTTGACAATATCCTCGTTATTTAGATTAAATGTACAAATGACCTCTGTATTAGGTGAATCTAACCTCTTCTGCAGTTTCACAAAGTCTGTTCCTGGTCCATTTTTAAAGAAATCTAAAGCTTCTAAAACAGCGCTTTTACCTGCTTCGTTCTGTCCAGCTAATACAGTAGTATTGTCATTCTCGGACAAACTACACACGGCGCTGTCTATCACGGATTTGAATCCTTTTATCTGAAAGCTTATTAATTTCATAAATTAGTCCAATCTAGCCTGTATTTTAGCCTTTTATAGGTTTTTTCACAAATTATAAGGAAACGGCTATAATAATAAATGTGGATAGTCAGAAACAACTCGGCCAAAACATCAAAAAGGCCAGGAAAAAAGCCGGATTAACTCAGCTTGATGTAGCTGAAAAATCTGCAATAAGTGTTAACTACTTCGCTCGAATTGAGCGGGGAGAGGTAAATCCCTCTATGGATATTCTGGAGCAGATAGCTAAAGCTCTTAAAGTAAAATCCTCTGAAATCCTTCCGTTTTAACTCTTTTCCTGTTCGTCTTCCACTACTTTATGGGCGATTAGATGCGCCAAAGCCTGCATGTCACTCAACATTTCAATTGCCTTTTCCCGAGTTGCGTTTGCTGGATCGGTTTTCTTAAGATAGTCTATTACTCTTACTACATCTTTTTCAAATTGATCTTTAGTTTTTGCCATATTGGTTACTATTATAGCTATAATCCTCCAATAAACCTATTTAGCCTTAAGAAATTAAACATTTCAATAGCATAATCCTGCCCGTCAATTCGGCGCATTATTTCCCGACTATATGTTTGAGATAAGATATTCAAACTTCCTTCCCAAAGAATTTGTCTGTCTAAAATAGCGAGCTTTCTATGGTGATTTCCAAGGCAAAGAAAGACCTGAACACCCAACTGCTCGAATCGCCTGATTTCAGACTCAGATTGGTCTTCCATTGACTCAAGATGCTCTTTAGGATCCCTAGTGAAAACATACACTCTTATTCCACGGTTAATTAGCCTTTCAAATATCGGGTATAGCGTTCTAGTTCTCTCGCTTGTGATAAATGGACAATCAATTACGACTTCACTGGAACAGTGAAGTAAATCCCTCGTAAACTGATCGTAAAAGGTCGTTTCGTCGTAAAGTGAGGAGCTAAACATGTTTATCCTCCTCAATATCTTCAATTACTACCACTTTGCCGTTATAATACGTAAAGCCAAGCTCTTTTAGCTTCTCAAAAGTGGAAATGAGGCTATCAAACAGTATTTGGGGTTCCACCTGAGGGACAGGCGGCTCACCAATACAATTATTACTTCAAATCGTTATTGTTATTTACAATCATTCCCGACTCTGCCTAAAATAATATTATCGAAATATGAATAAATTTCTTATTGCTGTTTTAATTATCATCATTATTTCATATGGTGCATGGTATCTGAACAAGTCGAACCATATAGATATCAATTATCGGTTTATCATCACAAACTTTAACGGTTGGGAAGAAATTCCCCGAAAACTTGGCGCCTATAAATCTTTTGCTACAAAAAATGACACTATCTTAGTTTCATACGCTGATATCCGTTTATTAAAAAAGGAAAAATCATTAAGTGAAGCTACAATGAAAGAGATTTCAAAAGAAGAGTGTCAAAATCTTGTAAATGAGCCATATATTACCTCAAATGAAATGGAAACCTCCGAATTTAAAAAAGATGAGTCTACAGTAATTATGTGCAGAGGTGAGGGTATGGGTACGACAAACAAAGTTCCTACTATAATTACCATATACTATTTTTTCGGATTAAATAACGATATTTTGATATTTACAACTTCTTACCCAAGAGACAACAAAACTGAGAAAATATATGAGAAGAATCTAATAGATGGATTTAGATTTTTTTAGAAGCACATCGATATTTTTCTATTAATTAAAATTAAAGAATAGGATTTTTACCGCAGTCTTGTCCGCCATTAATACATTTGGTTATTAAACTTTTTAAGGCTTCAGAATCCCATCCGTTAAAAAAGTCCATATGAGCTGTGAAAAATGGTCCGCTTGATAAAGTTACGTTACCTATTGGATCTGTACCTACAGAATATCTTATATATGTTTGTATCTGTGGTATAGCTACAGGATGAGTGGAAGGACAATTTCCTTTTAAAGGGTAAGCCATGTGAGATTGATGATTTGCACTATCTAAATTTATTCCATCCCAGCAGTTAGGAAATGTATAGCTGACAACCATTATTCCGGATGCACATTTAGCCGGAGGATAAGATAAGTCTTTTCCAGAGCCGGGACCACATTTAAAATTAATCCGTCCACCTAATATACTTCCGTTTTCCATTATCGATTTTGCATGACTATTTCCTACAATCATTTTTAAACCATCAGGAATAGTTGATAAAATTGTATTGGATTTTACACCGGCCTTTCGGTAATAAATTAAAATATTCTTGTTTGTACCTACGGGCAAAATTCTTTCGTTATTCTTAAATAAAGCAGGCACCCAGTACGCTGATTTATCATTTTTCATTAAGCAGGTTGTATCGCCAGAATGAATATTTATTGAATCAGTAAAAGCATTCGCGGTTTTAGACCCGAAAAAATCATGTAAAGGTGACACGTCAACCTTTCCCGGAAATACAATTGGGTCATCAGGTAATGAATGTGAATAATTACAGGATGTTATCCAACCCGGGTTTGCAGCATAAACATTTCTGTTAATTATACCTAATTTACCAAATGCTATTTCTATGACTATAAGGTATATTATAATGATTATTATTACTTCTTTCTTTGCCACGTACATACTGATCGGATTATACTATGGGTTTTTGGCATGTGCAATGTTTTAAAATACTTGGATTTAACTAACTGTTATTCCTTGTAGTTACAACTAAAATGCGGCTAAGTACTGTTTAAGCCATTAATAGAAATACAATGTGTTAATAGACCTAAAACATGTTATTATGGGTTAAGTAATATTCTGCCAAAACATTGCTCACACACTTTAAATGCTTTGTTTTTACTTCGAAAACTTAAACCTGTCTATTGCACTTTGACAAGCCAGTCACCAATGGTGGAAATGAATTATCTCCTTTTAAAATTCTTTTGATTGGCCTCATGCTTGCGAGCAAATGAAACTCGTTAGTAAGGAGCCAGTCATAAGGACCATCCCCAGAAAAAGTCGAAAGGAGACTTAACCATGAGAAACGCATGGATCAGTTTGGTACTGATCTTCCTGGCTTTTGCCGTAGTAGGATGTGACGTCACAACAGAACCCCCCGTAACTACAATTACAACAGCCTCAACTATCACCTCCTCGCCTACGCCTACGCCTACCACTCCAACGTTCACTCCAACCCCAACTTCTACACCACCACCTACCGCAACTCCGTTTCTCATCGTCGTAAAAACGGATATCAGGTATCGTGGAGGAGCAGGTATCTATAAGGGACCTAGATCGTTGGATGATTTCTATAAGGGAAGAGTTCCCAGAGGGGAAGCTGCAGAAGCCCTTGGACGTGTGGAATACAATAGGGATTTGGGAGTCGGAACACCACAACCCATCAAAACAAGATGGGTGTACTTGAAGTATGGTGAATTGTCGGGGTTCTCTGCGCTCGAACTGTTTGAGTGGACACGAACAGATGCGGACTTCCTAGCCCTGCCAATTATTGACATTGATTGGAGCACTGGGCTACCTATCCCAACCGCAACTCCAAGCTCCACTCCTACACTAAAACCGACCTCCTCGCCAGCTGCATATCCAACATTTACGGCAGTACCGATAGAGCCTGTGGATAGTGAAGATACGGCACAACTATTCACCAGGAAAGATAGAAAGGCGGTCATTCGACGGTACAAAGCTGGTTGTACCGGTATTCTGGAATCTTTCGAGAACGGAGATGAAGTTACCGTATTCGGAAGAAAACAGTTTGAAGAAGCCATGTACGTGGGCAAGGTTGGTAATCAACAAACGTACATCTATGCATTTGTCCCCCTGACCTGCTTGGATTGGTCTGGAGACATAAAGAATTGGGCGGTAGTTGTATTCCCTACCCCAATGCCGTCGCCACCGACACCAACACCCATGCCCACCCCCTACGCTCCTGCATCAGAACGGCAACGAAGATGACTGGCAAACGGCCGTGGCAGCTAACTCAATCAACACGAGGATACTGCCATGGCCGTCAACAAAATCAGGCAACCAACTTTAATATATCCGCCAATTCTCTCTGAAATTTCACTACAAACCAAAATATATAAATACCCACAGCCGGGAACACCACAAAATTTTCTAACCATTT
>MFNJ01000027.1:4119-6834 GCA_001782015.1 Candidatus Levybacteria bacterium RIFCSPHIGHO2_01_FULL_36_15 | reverse complement strand
AATCCAACCTCATATTTTTCTCTGAGTAATAGATTTATTTTATGTTTTTGCTCCGGTGAAACTCTTGCAAAAACATTATATTCTTCAACCACTTTATGCTGTTTGTCTAAATCTAGACTATCAAATTCATCACCTTTCATGACATTATTTTCATTGTCTATAAGACCTATCTCTTTTGCGACGGCTCCAGCTACTTCACAACTATCTCCTGTAAGAATTTTTATTTGTACTCCTAAGTCTCTTGCTTTTTCTATTGCATGATGCGCTGACTTTTTCAAAGGATCTGTAAATGAGATAAGACCAACAAATTCATGGTTTTTTTCTTCCTCCTTCATGTTTGGCAGATGATCTTTGCTTGAAACTATTGCTTTTTTTGCTATGGCTATAATTCTTTTTCCCTGTCTGCCTTCGTTTTCAAGAAAATTTAAAAATGCGTGTTTTGTCTCCATGTCGATCTTAGCGCAGATACTGAATACATTTTCCGCAGCTCCTCTGACTATCAACTCATAATGACTATTTTTTTTAATCAAAACGCTATTGCGTTTTCTTTTTGGATCAAAGGGTAACTCCGCCAATCTTTTATACTGATTTATTACATTTTTATTTTCCAAAGAATCCATTAATGCCAGATCGAAAGAATCAGTAAGATGTTCATCTTTGGATATAAGAGCAGTTGCAAGTGCCCCGTATAATAAAACATTACTGTTTTTGGGAAAATAATTACTAACAGTAAGTTTGTTTTCGGTGATAGTTCCTGTTTTATCCGTACATAATACTTCAATACTTCCCAAGTCTTCAATTGAAGAAAGACGTTTGACCACGACTTTATGTTTTGCAAGCCTAATTGCTCCGCGGGCAAATGAAAATATAGTAACTACGGGAAGAGCTTCAGGAATAACACTTATGGCAAGCGCAATTGCAAAAATTAGTAATGTAGGTAAATTTGAAGGACCTTTAATAAAAATATTTATAAGTATGACCATAATAAGCGTAATACTGACTAATTTAAGAATAAAACTGCTTAATTTGCTGATTCCTATTTCAAAGCTGCTGGTATGTTTTGTTCCGGTTGTCAGAGAAGTTATGCTGCCGACTGTGGTATTTTTTCCAATAGCCACAACTATCCCCGATCCTTTTCCCGACTTAACATTTGTTCCTGCAAATCCGATATTTTTTGCCTGGTAAATATTTTTTACTTCCTCTGAAAGTTTTGCACTTGTTTTACTAATTTCCACAGCTTCTCCGGTAAGTACAGATTCATCTATTGCGAGGTTTTGAATACTTATAAATCGTATATCGGCAGGTATAATGTCTCCGGGTTGTAGGTTAATAATATCTCCCGGAACAATTTCCGTACTGTTTACCATTATTTCTTTTCCGTCTCTTATTACTCTTGATTTTGCAATTATGTATTGTTGGAGTAACTGAATAGTTTTTTCTGATCTATGCTCTTGAAAAAATCCAAGTGAAGCATTGATAAAAACAAAAAGCAGAATCATCAAAGTATCTAAAGTTTCTCCGAGTAAAAATGAAACAACTGATGCACCAATAAGCAAGTATAGAAATGGTGATTTAAATTGGCGGAATAATATATCGTACCAATATGTTTGTTGACCCGATAATTCGTTTTGTCCAAACCGTTTTTGAAGTTTTTCAATGTCTTTGCTTTTTAATCCGGTAAAAGACGTATTAAATTCATTGATAACTTGACCTATAGATTTAATTGTATATCCTAAAGTGCTCATAAATAGACTGATATTATTAATATATACACATATTTACACTTAGAGCAATAATTAATAAAATAACTGTACTTACATAATGAAAATCCTGGCAATGTAAAATTTTATTACCTTAGTGCTTTTTGTAACGTGGAATACGCAAGCAAGGCGCATTTGAGGCGGGATGGGGAAATTTCAATTTCAAGTGTTTTAAGGAAATCGTTTGGTTTCATTCTTTTAATATGTTTTATTTGTTTTCCTTTTACCATCTCTATAAACAAAGATGCCGATGCTCTTGATATTGCACAGCCCGTTGATACAAAAGATATTCTTTCTATTTTTTTATTTTTAATCTTCACCATAATTCTGATTTCATCTCCGCATAAAGGATTAAATTCAACAATGTCAATCTCCGCATTTGCCAAAACTCCATAATTTTGAGGGTTCTGCCAATGTTCTAATATGATTTCCCTATACAACAGATCGTCCATATAAATAATTTAAAAATCAAAATGCAAAAGTCAAAACTACAATTAGAATTTGTTCTTATTAAATCCTAAATATTCTTTTTACTTCTTTTATTCCCTCTACTAATTCATTAATATCTTCCTTCGTATTATATATATAAAGAGAGGCACGCACGGTTGCAGGAACTCCCAGCACATTCATAAGCGGTTGGGCGCAGTGATGACCTGATCGTACACAAATTTGGGAACGGTTAAGGATTTCCGCAACATCGTGAGGATGAACAGTATCAATATTAAATGAAAAAACGCCAAGTCTGTCTTTTATGTTCTTATTTGCGTACAGCTTGAGTTTTTTAATTTTAACTAGCCTCCCAAAAGCGTAGTTTGTAAGTTGCGTTTCATACCCTTCAACATTTTGAATACCGATTTTTTGGATATAGTCAATTGCTGCGCCCAAGCCCACTACCCCCTCCAGTCTTCCCGTTCCCGTTTCAAATTTATCGGGAACATCTGCCCATATTGCTTTG
>MFNJ01000027.1:0-4105 GCA_001782015.1 Candidatus Levybacteria bacterium RIFCSPHIGHO2_01_FULL_36_15 | reverse complement strand
CTTTATCATGTGGCTTCCTACAAACAATGGATCCATCTTTTCCAACAATTCTTTTTTCGCCCATAAAACTCCCACACCACTCGGTCCTAACATCTTATGAGAAGAAAGAACAAAAAAATCACAACTAAGCTTTTTCACATCTACCGATATATGAGGAACAGACTGAGCACCATCAATAAGTATTTTTGCTTTAATGCCATTTTTCTTTAAGAAATCAACAATTTCAGCTATTGGGTTAATTGTTCCCAAAACATTTGAAGCATGAGTAAGTGTAACAAGTTTTATTTTATTTTTAGGA
Source organism: Candidatus Levybacteria bacterium RIFCSPHIGHO2_01_FULL_36_15 (assembly GCA_001782015.1). Classification (GTDB taxonomy): domain Bacteria; phylum Patescibacteriota; class Microgenomatia; order Levybacterales; family GWA1-39-11; genus 2-01-FULL-36-15. Next base: position 3,807 of record MFNJ01000027.1, on the reverse strand, counting down.
AGATTTAATTTTAAAATTGCTTTGTAATTTAATTCAAATTTATCATCAATCGGAATAAAAAATAACTTCACTCCTTTCTCTTCTTTTAATCTTAACCATGGAACAATATTTGAATGATGTTCCATTTCCGAAAGAATAATAATGTCGCCGGACTTTAAATATTTCCCTGCAAAGCCATACGCTACCAGATTTATTGCTTCTGAGGCGTTTCCTGTAAAAATAATTTCCGATGGATCGTCTGCTCCAATAAAATCCGCAACTTTTTTGCGTGTTCTTTCATAAAGACGTGTCGCGTCTTGGCTTAAAGTATAAATTCCCCTGTGGACATTACTGTTGTATTTTTTGTAAAAATCACAAACAGCACCTATAACTGCCTTTGGTTTTTGGCTAGTAGCGGCATTGTCCAAATACACCAAATCAGGATGATTAGAAAAAATTGGAAAGTCTTTTTTAATGTTTAAGAAATTATTCATGATTATTGTAAAATTTAAAATTTCATCCTATCGCTCCTTCCATTGAAAGCTCAATCAGTCTATTCAACTCAACCGCATATTCAAGCGGTAATTCTTTCACAATCGGTTCTATAAAACCATTCACTATCAGAGACGTTGCCTGTTGTTCTGATAATCCCCTGCTCATTAAATAAAATAATTGTTTTTCTCCAATTTTTGATACCGTTGCTTCATGTTCCAGAATTGTATTGTTCTCATCAACAATGTGGGCAGGGAAAGTTTGCGCACAAGATAATTTATCCAATATTAAAGCATTGCAACGCATATAGGACCTGCTGTTATGTGCTCCCTTAACAATTTTTACCAGGCCCCGGAAACTGGATTTCCCACCCTTAACACTGACTGATTTTGCAACAATATTACTTGTTGTGTAAGGCGCTAAATGAATTGCTTTGCCACCAGTATCTTGATGTTGTCCATTGGAAGCAAATGCCAGTGATAGAATTTCACCCTTTGCTCCCTTTCCTTTTAAAATTAAGCAGGGATATTTCATTGTTGCTTTTGAGCCTATGTTTCCGTCTACCCATTCTCCAATCCCATCTTCTTCAATAACCATTCTTTTGGTAACCAAATTATATACATTATTGCTCCAGTTCTGGATTGTGGTATATTTCACTCTTGCCCCTTTTTTGACAATTATTTCCACAACCCCTGCATGCATTGATTCTTTTGAATAAATGGGCGCCGAACAACCCTCAATGTAATGAACACAACTTCTCTCTTCTGCGATAATAAGAGTCCTTTCAAATTGTCCAAAACTTGCGGAATTAATCCTAAAATATGCCTGCAAAGGAATAGTAACTTGGACATTTTTTGGTACATAAATAAAGCTTCCACCGCTCCAGACGGCAGAATTAAGAGCCGCAAATTTATTATCTTCCGGCCCGATAACCGTACCAAAATAATGTTTAACAATATCCGGATACTTTTGCACGGCTGTATCAGGGTCACAAAATATAACTCCCTGCTTTTCCCACTGCTTTTTCAAATTATTATAAATAACTTCCGAATCATACTGTGCTCCAACGCCTGCCAACATTTTTTGCTCGGCCTGCGGAATGCCAATTTTCTCATAAGTATTTTTAATGTCATAAGGAACATCTTTCCAATTATTAAATTTTTTGTCTGTTGGGCTTATAAAATAATAAAAATCCCTGAAATTGATTCCGGATAAATCCGCTCCCCATGATGGCATCATCTTATTTTCAAATATTTCAAATGCCCGCAGTCTGAATTTCCTCATCCAATCCGGTTCATTTTTGTAATAAGAAATTGTTTCTACGATTTTTTTATTTATACCTTTGGGAAGTTTAAAAATAGAGGTATCAGGTTTAGAAAAACCTAATTTGTAATTGTTTTTTTTTATTGGTTCTATTTTCATGAAATTAAATATACATATGAAAAATTAAAAAATATTCGATATTTACTTTGTATTTTCGATATTTGATATTTAATTTTTAATATATTGCCTATATCCTTTTTTCTCAATCTTTTTTACCAGCACATAATCCCCTGTTTCCGCAATTTTCCCATCAACTAATACATGAATAAAGTCCGGTTTTATGAATTTAAGAATTCTTTGGTAATGCGTAATAAGAGCCAAACCAAACTTATGTGAAAGAGAAGAAATTGTTCTAGCAATAAATTTTAACCCATCTATATCTAAGCCTGAATCAGGTTCGTCAAGTATGGCGTATACGGGTTTTAAAAGAGAAAGCTGTAAAATTTCCGATTTTTTCTTTTCTCCGCCTGAAAACCCTTCATTTAAATTACGGCTTAGAATATCTTTTTTGAAGGCAAATACATCTGCCTGTTCTAAAAGCTGTTTTCTAAAAGCAATCGGAGATATTCTTTTTTCTTTTTTTTTATTTTCATTTACTGCCATTCTCAGAAAGCTGCCAAAATTCACGCCGGGAATTTCAACAGGGTCCTGAAAACCTAAAAATAATCCGTATTGTGCTCTTTTGTCCGGAGAAAGTTTTGTAACATCAATTCCGTCTATTTTAATTTTTCCACGAGTTATAATGTAGTTTGGGTTTCCCATTAAAGCCTGAGCCAGCGTTGATTTTCCGCTTCCGTTTGGACCCATAATTGCATGTATTTCCCCCTTTTTAATCCTCAAGGAAACACCATGGAGAATTTCCTTGCCATCGTTGGTTTGAACATAAAGATTACTAATTACTAAAGAATTCTTATTCATAATTGCAGAAAATTCTAAATCCAAATTTATGCTTTATAATTATTTACTTTTATCTTTTGCTTCTTTCATTAATTGTAAATTAATTTCCTTTATCATATCTCCTGTTTCATTTTCCGTCATACCATGGATTTTTGAACCTGTTTCCAGATTATCAAACTGATTTAAGGGACAACTTACGCAATATAATCCGTATTCGGCAAGTAGCTCTATTGCCCGCGGACTTTTTTGAACAATGTCAGCAATGAGATCTTTTTTTGTGATTAAATATGGTGATTTTCTGGACACCGACGATTTTTTTTTATCCATAAAAATTATTATGATTTTAATTAGTGTATTAGTTTACCTGCGTCATTTAGTTTTGTCAATTAATCGAATTTTTTAAGTATCTCCCATACTTGTTTCTTTTTTTGCTCTGTTATTTCTACAACTACCGCGCCCAAACCGTATTGACCGTAAAGAACCAAAGAGCCAAGTGGCGCAAGAAGTATTACCGGTACAGCAAGAAGATCTTCCTCGCCTTTTATAAAAATTGTCTGTTTTTTCCCGGTCTTTAAATATTTTTTCAGAGCAGAATAATAAATACCAACCGCGCTTCTACTTATTGTACCGTGCAAATTAACGTGTGATTTTCCAGAAACTGCAAGTAGTCTTGAAATACGTTTCCTATCAAGAGATTTTCTTCTTGTTTTAAAATCAATAATACTTATATCCGGGTGCTTAAATGCTTCAGTAAATTTCATTGACACAATATCGCCAACTGTAATAATAACCGGAATTTTATTATTACCAACAAGCTTTTTTATTTCTGATAAATTTTTAACTACATAACCCACTGGCTTTCTTAATTCTTTCCTTAATTTCTCCGGTAATGTTAATCTTTTTTTATTTTTAAAGATTTTGATATACGCACGGCCGCTTCTATCAATTTCTCCCAATCTGATCCTTTCAGAGGTGATTATTTTTCCATCGTTACCTTCAACTAGAGAAATTGTAACTATTTTAAGAGGCGGAAAACCGATTTCTTCTCTTTTACTGTTTACCAGCACTGCGTTTTTAAACGTAGCTTTTGTGGCAAAAAGCGCTTGGATATTTTTT
>MFNJ01000026.1:528-7452 GCA_001782015.1 Candidatus Levybacteria bacterium RIFCSPHIGHO2_01_FULL_36_15 | reverse complement strand
TAAGTCCTGTTAATTCTTATCTGTTTTGTTTTTGCTTGGTTTTTGGTATGATTGGGAGGAAATTGATTGGTTAAATATGGATAAAAACAAAGCAAAAGAAAAAATTCAGGGACTTATTAACAAATATAACAGAGTCCTTGAATCTAATCAGCTAAAAAGGTATACAGAGGAAGAGACAAAAAAAGATTTTATTTTACCTTTATTTGAATATCTCGGTTGGAATATTATAGATAAGCGTGAGGTTTCTGCCGAAGAAACTCAATCTTCCGGTAGGGTGGATTATGGTTTTTATTTGAACGGAAGAATAAAATTTTACCTAGAAGCAAAATCCTTAAAAACAGATCTTCATAGAGAAGAATATGCAAATCAAGCTATTCGTTATTCTTGGAACAAAGGAGTTACTTGGGCAATTTTGACAGATTTTGAAAGTATAAAAATATTTAATGCAGAAAACATATCTGAATATTTATACAATAAGTTATATTTTGAAATTCCATACTTGCAATTTATAGAACGTTTTGATCAATTATGGCTTCTATCAAAAGAATCATTTGAAAAAGATTTAATTGATAAAGAAGCTGAAAAGATTGGGAAAAAGCTTCAGAGATTTTCAGTTGGGAGCACATTATATAAAGACTTAAATAAATGTAGAGAGATTTTGATTAACGATCTCTCACAGTGGAATAAAGGTCTGGATAGGCAGTTGTTAGATGAAGGCGTACAAAGAATTTTAGATAGATTGATTTTTATTCGCGTAGCAGAAGATAGGGGCGTAGAACAAAAGACATTGATTCCTCTTGTTCGCGAATGGGAAAATAGTAAAGACAAAAATAAAATTCCTCTTTATACCTACATGGTCTCTAAATTTCGCGAATTGGATGAAATTTACAACTCAAATTTATTTTCTCCTCATCCATTTGAAAAATGGGAGGAATATAGCAATACTACAGAAAATGTAATAAATATTTTATATGGGAAAGAAGGATACTATGAGTATGATTTTAAAGTTATACCTGCTGATATTTTAGGGGCTGTTTACGAAAATTACTTGGGATATATATTCTCTCAATCTAAAAAAGGACTTACTCTTGATAAGGATGCAAAAAAGAGAAAAGAACAAGGAATTTATTACACACCAAGTTTTATTGTTGATTATATAGTTGAAAATGCTTTAAAACCAGTTTTGGATAACTGTAAAACAATTGTTGATCTTAAAAAAGTTAAAGTACTTGATCCGGCTTGTGGTTCTGGTTCATTTTTAATAAAAGCGTTAGAAGTTATCTATAAAAAATATATAGAGTTTGGAGCGCCGAAAAATGAATTTATAAAATTAGAGATCTTGACAAATAATATTTACGGGGTTGATCTAGATGAACAAGCAGTTGAAATTGCTAGGTTAAATCTTTTAATAAATGCATTAGACAGCAGAATAAAACTGCCTTCTCTTACTAACATAAAAAACGGAAATTCTTTAATTTCGGGAACTGATGAAGAATTAGAACTATATTTTGGTAAAGATTTTAGAAAAGAAAAACCATTTAATTGGGAAGAAGAATTTCCAGAAGTTTTTAAACAAGGTGGTTTTGACGTAATCATTGGTAATCCGCCATATGTAAGAGTGGATAACCTAGATGTAAAAGATAAAAATTATTGGAAAAAAACTCTTAAAAGTTCTCAAGGTAAATATGATCTATATTATCTTTTTATAGAGAAGTCTCTAATGATATTAAAAGAAAAAGGTAAATTGGGATTTATCGTTCCAAATAAATTTTGTGTTGCTGAGTCCGCTAAGGAATTAAGAAATATTATTTTTAGTTCATCTATTTCAGCTAATTTTTTAAGCGTAAGTAAGATTGATATTTTTAAAGATGCTTCTAATTATCCTGTTATATTATCTTTAACAAAAGGGAATAGTATTCAGAAAATTGAATTGGGTTTTGCTGACAGTGAACAACAAATCATTAATAATAATTTAACTATTTTCGAGCTGAAAATAAGTGATGAAGAGTATTTACCGGATAGAATTATACCTATAAATGCTAAAAAAGAAGATATAGATTTGGTGATTAAACTGATAAGAAGTAAAGATAAGTTTAAAAAATATCTTAAGGTATCAGAAGGTTTTCGAATTCCTCAATCATATGAATCAGAGCATAAAGAAGAATACAAAATTGTGAAGCAATATCAATTTAATAGATATTCTCCGATATCAGATGGTAGTTATATATCAGCTGATAACTTAAACGAAATAATAAATAATAATTCAGAAAGATTCTTAAATAGTATGAAAGAAAAAATAATTATTGCTGAAGATGCGCTTCAAATTACTGCAACCTTAGATAATGAAAACGGAATTCCACAAGGCGGAGTCTATTTTGGTACCTTATTAGAAGATACAATTTCTATTAGATATTTATTGGGTCTACTTAATTCTAGGGTTTTATCTTATGTTTATAAAGTATTATTTAGTGGAATGCATATGGGGGGAGGTTATTTAAGATATAGAACAACGTTCTTAGATTATCTTCCAGTTAAATTAGGTAATTCACAAGATAATAACTTACTGGTTAATTGTGTTAGTAAAATTATTCAACAAAAAAACGATTTAGAAAATAGCATAGAAAATTCTAATGAGTGGGTTTCAATTAAGGATGAAATAGAGAAAACTGATAAAAAAATAGATGAAGAAGTTTATAAACTTTATGATCTTACATCTGAGGAAATAAAAATCATAGAAGCTATTGCAAATGAATAAACACTTCCATTTTATTGACGATAGCGAATCAAAAGATTGAGAAATCCCGTATTCGAGTGAGTTTATAGATTCTCCACTTGTTAGAAACGAGCAAAATCCTAAACAACATCCAAAATTCTTAGAAAAAATGAGGTTTTGTTTATAATCAAGGATTTGCTGTAATATTTAATCTGTTAGAGTGAACTACTTCTTGACTTTTTATTCGGTTATAGTGTTGTACATGTACAAGGATATTATTTTAGCCTCAAAATATGACAGATATTGATGTACAACTACTCGCTCAACTACGAACATGGAATCCCTGGTGGCAACAAGGTAAAGAAGGGATTGATAGATACAAAGACCCTTTCTATAAGCGAGAGCTATATATTAATGTTTGTGATCAGTATAAAAAAGGAAATCAAATTGTAAGTATTGTTGGGATGCATCAGGTAGGAAAATCAACCTTAATGCGCCAAGTAGTTAAAGAATTACTTGATGAGGGGGTTGATCCAAAAACAATCCTCTATATTTCTTTTGATGATCCATTTGTTCGAATTAAGTATGATAAAAGAAAAGTATTCGACATAGTGGTACAAAACTTTATGCGGGGATTACTTCGGAATGATCTTGATTCTTACAAAGGTAAGCTGTATTTTTTTCTTGACGAGATTCATCAGCTTCCTGACTGGGAAAAAATTCTTAAAACCTATTACGATCGGTCGTTCCCAATTAGTTACATGGTTAGTGGTTCATCGTCACTTCATTTACAATCAAAAAATAAAGAAAGTCTGCTCGGTAGGATTTCTGGACATATTCTTTGGCCATTTTCATTTCGGGAATATCTTGAATATCACGAAGATAAGGATAAATAGATATTGGAGATTATAGATGTGTATGTATGTGTAAATGTATGTATGTGGTTGCGGGGACCTAAAAAGGAAGAACAAGTATCTTTTTATAAAGATAGGAGCGGAGAAGTTGATTTTGTATTTAAGGGACCAAGCAGCATTATTCCAATCGAGGTTAAATGGAGAAATGAAATGCCAACTCTAAAAACTCTAAAAAAACTTGAAACATCATGGGCTGTTAAGCAAAGTATTCTGATTACTAAAGATCAAGAACTTGATGAGAAAGAAGGAAGATTTTCTATCCCTCTATGGCTTTTTTTGTTATGCTTTTAATTAAATACCCACACCAGGTGTGTTTCAACTAGACACCCCAGGGTGTTTTTTGTCTTTCCCCCGATTTTATTCTTTGTATTTGCTTTTTCAGTCAATTTTTTGAATACTAAAGATAGATGAAAAAAATATTAACTCCTATATTACCGACGAATTTAAAAATCGTTATTTTCGGTTTGATTATTGGTTTTGTTTGGCTTATCCTTTTAAATGGGTATTTTCACAACTTATTTTTTACTTATGCTTATTCACCTTTACCTTTAAGAATGTATGACGTATTTCTTAGTGGTTGTCCTAATTGTCCAAAGGGTGCTTTATGTGATTGTATTCAGGTGATACCGATTTATCCAAATATTATTATTAATCTTGTGATTTATTATTTTATAGCGATAATTTTAGAATTTCCTCTAAAAAAACCAGCAGGTTATATTTCAGAAACTATAAAAAAACATAAAAGGATATCATTGGAAATAGTATCTTTGTTAATAGCTGTTCTTGTTTTTATAGTTATTTATCCTGCAATATTCAGACAGCCAATATCTTCACTTTCTGGTGAATTGCGGTGCAGAATACAAGGACATGAATGGCTTTATTGTGCAAAAGAGGGAGATTGGAACCGGTTGTTTTGTGGTTGCGTGAATAGTTTTGCTGATGGAGGCAAAGAATGTATAAGTGGGAACCAATGTCAGGCTGGTTACTGTACGGTAAAAACGGATCTAAGTTATGATGATATAAGAACAAAAGTATTTACTTCAACTTATAACGGGCATTGTCCTGAATATATATCTGTTAATCCAGGTTATAGCTTATTCTTTCCATGTATTTATGCAGTTATCGAGAAAGGAAAGGTGGTAAGTGACGGTCGGGGATGCGGATATTCCGAAAATCATTAATTGATTCCAGCTATATTGGGAAAGCGGAATAGTTTCGCACCTCTTGGCATATTTTTTGTCTTCCCCCAATTTCTTGCAACCTTTTTTACTATTTTAAATAGGGGACGGTTCTCTTTTTGAATACAAAATTGGTAACTTAAATCTATCAATCCGTCACTTCGCAGATCCCGTTCTACTTTATTTTTTTTGCATCTCTTAAGACTGTGTGTTATTATGTTTTTAATATGAAAGTTAAAATCTATGATCTTTCTAAAACACTTAGTAAATATACTAGCGAATGGATTGCGCTTGATCCTGTTACAATGAAGGTTGTCGCTGTAGGGAAAAAACCTAAAACTGCAATAGATGAAGCTAAGAAAAAAGGAATAGTGCATCCGGTTCTTACCCGTGCTCCCAAAGATTACGGAACATATATTCTATAAGAATATTGTGAATTTTAAATACAAAAAGTTTCCAATTGATACTAAAAATTATCCTTTCCCTAATCAAAAATCAGCATTAAGACCTGTAATTCAAATTGATTTTGATTTACCCAACGGAGGTTTTGGATATCTTGTACTTATTGATTCAGGAGCAGATTATTGTATTTTTCATGCAACAATAGGTGAACAATTGGGTTTGGATATAACAAAGGGTAAGGAATTAATTTTCTACGGAACATCAGGTGAGCCTCAAAAATTACTTTCATAGAATTTCGTTTAAAATAGGAGGTAATTTGTGCAAATGCGAGGTTGGTTTTTCTTATGATATGGAAAAATTAGCTTATAGATTACTAGATCAATATGGATTTTTTGATAAATGGATAGTTAAATTTGAATATCATAAAGAGAATGTTGAAATAAAAGAAATTGTTAAGCGTTAACCTTTAGTAAGATTTTCCAATCTAACTTTGACTTAATTTAATAACATGAGACTAAATTCGGCTTACATTTGCGTAAAAGATATGAATCGTGCTATTAATTTTTATGAAAAATTTTTAGATCAGCATGTTGATGAAAAAGGAGAAATTTTGAGTCTATTTATTTTTAAAGGTTTCAGGCTTTTATTATTTGACTATGAAAAAGCAGGAGAAAAAATAACTTTTGGAGATAACTGTCTTTTGAGTTTTGAAGTAGATGATATTAATAAATTGAAAGAAAAACTTGATAAGCTGGGAGTGAAAATAATATTTCCGATTACAAAGATTGGAGATAATTATGTTTTGGAATTTAGGGATACTGAAGGAAACGATATAGAAGTATATTCCAAAGCAGAGGAGTAAATTTTATTTTCTTCTTGACAACATAATTTATTTGTTATAACATGTTATAACTATGACACAGAAAATTATCCAAATCGGTAATTCAACAGGAGTAATAATTCCAAAAAGTATACTTGACCAGCTTGAATTAAAACCGGGAAGTGAGGTTACTTTAGATCAAAATTTAACTGACAAAACACTGACTATTATGAAAAAAGGCAGGAAAATCAAGCAAACGTCTACTACTCCGGAGTTTTTAACCCTGCTTGAGAAAGTGAATAAAAACTACGGCATTGCATTAAAAGAACTTGCCCAAAAATAACTGCATGGATAAGGCTATTTGTTTCATAACGCTTGAACAATTGCTTGTTATCCATGAAGATCAAATAGACAGGTATGGAGGAATCCATGGAATACGTGATCTGAGTCTTCTTGAGTCGGCGCTTTTCCGTCCGCAAAGTACATATTCTGGAGAAGATTTATATAAAACTATTTTTGACAAAGCAGCAGCCTTGTTGCATTCACTTGTCTTAAATCACCCCTTTATAGACGGCAATAAACGTACTGCAGTAGTTGCTGCGATAATATTTTTGCAGATGAATAGCTGGAAGCTTAAAGTACCGCAAAAGGAACTTGTAAAAACTATGATGGATATCGAAGCGAAAAAGTTTACAATTCCTGTGCTTGCTGATTGGTTGGAAAGCACTTTTTAGCCTAAAAAGAATTTTGGTATAATTTGAGACATGAAACTTCTGCTTACTTCAAATGGTTTCACGAGTACTATTGAAAAAGCTTTTCTTGGTCTTTTACAAAAGCCTGCCCAAATGAATTCTGTGGGTTTTATTACAACTGCGGCATATGGAGAAGAAGAAGGTC
>MFNJ01000026.1:0-491 GCA_001782015.1 Candidatus Levybacteria bacterium RIFCSPHIGHO2_01_FULL_36_15 | reverse complement strand
CATATGGAGAAGAAGAAGGTCCGGCCTGGAATTGTTCTTTGTGGCTTGAGGAATATAGAAACCAATTAAGGCAACAAAAAATTACTAATATAGAGGACGTTGATTTAAAAAATAAAACAAAAGAAGAATTAGAAAAAATACTATTACAAAAAGATATTATCTTTGTAAACGGAGGCAATACGTTTTATCTAATGTATTGGGTAAGAAGAAGCGGTTTTGATAAAGCTGTTTGTAAGTTTTTGCAAAAAGGGGGCGTGTATGTTGGAGTAAGCGCGGGAAGCATCATTGCATGTCCTACAATAGAAACCGCGGGTTGGAAACCGGCAGATATTAATAATGTTAGCCTTACAGATTTGACGGCTCTTGGTTTGGTGCCGTTTTTAATTCATCCTCATTTTGAAGAAGCGCAAAAAGAAGAAATTGCAAATGAAGCAAAATATACAAATTATCCTGTTGTTTCCTTAACAAACGAGCAGGCTGTTCTTGTTAAT
>MFNJ01000025.1:7149-7337 GCA_001782015.1 Candidatus Levybacteria bacterium RIFCSPHIGHO2_01_FULL_36_15 | reverse complement strand
TAAGCTTTATCAGCTTCATAAAGACCAGGGGAAAAAGCATCCATGTCTGTGGTAATTATCCGATAATTATTTTTTTTTAATTTTAATGATTCTAAAATTTGATAACCAACTGATCTTCCACCTACAGCAGTCACTAATACATTGATTTTTTTGTTATCCATGAAGGAATTAATTTTTTTTATATTTTT
>MFNJ01000025.1:0-7114 GCA_001782015.1 Candidatus Levybacteria bacterium RIFCSPHIGHO2_01_FULL_36_15 | reverse complement strand
ACATCAGCTGTACTCATCGCAGGATAAAGAGGGATCGATAAGATTCTTTCGTAAACCCACTCTGCGTTTGGAAAATCTCCTTTTTTATATCCTAATATTTTTTTATAATATGGGTGTAAATGCAAAGGCATAAAATACACACTGCTTCCAATATTATATTTTTTCAATTCTTCTATAAAATCATTTCTTGAAATTTTTAAAGACTCTATGTCCAACAAAATTGAATATAAATTCCATGCATGCTCACCATCTTTATGAACAAAAGGAACTGTAATCTCAGGGATTTCTTTAAACTCTTTTGAATAAAGATCTTTTAAAACTTTTCTTTTTTTATTAAAAATTTTGAGCTTTTTTAACTGCTCTATGCCAATTGAGGCAGCTATGTCCGTCATGTTATATTTATATCCGGGAACAGTTATTTCATAATACCAGTTTCCGGTCTTTGATAATCTTTTCCATGCTTCCTTATTCATTCCATGAAGTCTATAGAGCCTCATTAACTCATCGAAAGATTTGTTGTTTGTGGTAACCATTCCTCCGTCTCCAGTCGTGATATTTTTAATGGGATGAAAAGAAAATACAGTCATGTCTCCTATGCTACCCGCTGATTTATTTTTATACTTACTTCCCAGCGCATGAGCAGCATCTTCAATAACCAAAAGCTTGTATTTTCTAGCCAAAGACATAACTTGATCCATATTAACAGTCTGGCCCGCATAATGGACTGGAACTATTGCGCGGGTTTTTTTTGTTATTTTTTTTTCAATCAAATCAGTGTCAATATTGAAAGTGTCTTTTTTTATGTCTACCAAAACAGGTTTTGCACCCAAATGCAAAGCAGGGTTAATTGTTGCTGCAAAAGTAAAAGTAGGCGCAATAATCTCATCCCCTTTTTTTATATTCGCTACTATCATAGCAAGGTGAAGACCGGCAGTAGCCGAAGAAACTCCCACAGCGTATTTGGCTGCCACATATTTTTTAAAGCTTTCTTCAAACTCAAAAGTTTTTGGTCCTAAAGTTACCCATCCTGAATCCATGGCTTTTGCTACGGCAGCTTTCTCTTCTTTGCCAAAAAAAGGCTTAGATAAAGGAATGTATTTGTTTTTCATTCAATATAATTCACTCTAAAACTTCTTATGCAATATTACATGAAAGATATCAATTTTTCAACTTTTTTTGTTTTATAAGTTCCCAGCTTTTTTCCGAACACTTTTCCCAAGAAAAATTGTTTGCCCACTTTAAAGAATTACTACTAAGCTTAATATATAGTTTTTTGTCTTTAATCAATTTAATAATGGATTCTGCTAAAGATTGTTCATCGTGATTAACTAATAGACCGGTATAATTATTTTGAATTGAATCCCGCAGACCTACTACATTATACCCTATCGCTGGCGTTCCCATAGAATTGGCCTCAATAACGTTAAGTCCCCATCCTTCTCTAATAGAAGGATGTATTAAAATCCAAGCTTTTGATAATAATTCAAATTTTTTTCTTTCTGGAACATACCCAAACAACAATACAAAATTTTCAAGATTATATTTTTTAATTAATCTTTTGATTTTAGATAAATATTGCTGATCTCTCTCTCTACCTACTAACCATAATTTTACATTCTTAATGTAGCTTTTAACTATTGCAAAAGAATATAAAGCATCCTCAACGCCCTTGTCCGGAGAAAGCTGAGATAAATAAATAATTACAGGATATTTTTCTTTGGACATTTTCACCGAATGATTATTCAATTCTATTCCATGATTTATTACATTGATTAACTTAGGGTTTATAGAATAGTCTTTTAATTCACCGGCAATTGATTTTGATCCGGTTATAAAAGAACAATTTTTGTAAGGAATAAAAAACAGTGGCTCTAATAAGAAACCAATTATACTAAGGGGTAATCCTATGTTTTTGAACCATGCATTCTTTGCTGGCTCATTAATAAGTGCGATTATTTTTGTTTTTTTTATATAAAAAGGGGTAAAAAATGGAACAAAATGAAAACAATCTATGACAACATCAGGATCTCCTAATACTCTTTTTTGATAATTCCAAAATGCCCAAAGGTGCACAGAATATTGAGAACCATTTCTTACTATTTTTATCCCTTCTATTATTTCTTCTCTTGTTGCGTTACTAAAAGATGAGGCAAACCAAGTAACACTGGCTCCTTTTTTTATCCAATACTTTGCTTGTTCAAAAAGGGATATTTCCGCTCCGCCGGATAAAGGATGTTTAATATCACGCCAATTCAGAATCAAAATTTCCATAATAATTAACTTTCATTCTCGGAGTTATTTTCTATTTTTATTCTACTATAATATCTCATTATTCTTAATCTATAAAATACTGCCGCCGTATCCCACAGCATTAAAAAAATTATTTTCCAAAAACTGCTGTTCGTTATACTGCTCTTACTGTTAAAATCCAGTTTTATAGGTGCTTCAAAAATTCTCTTATAGCCCAAAGAATACGCTACTGCTAATATTTCTATATCAAAAGCAAATTGCTTGACCAAAAGTCGGGGAAAAACATTTTCTACTACTTTTCTTTTAAAGAACTTCAATCCTACCTGAGTGTCTCTTATCTTAAAACCGAAAAGAAGATGTGTAAATGTACGATAGCCCCATGAAAGAATTTTCCTTGTAAGGGGGTAATAAACCTGGGAAACAGGATGGAGTTTGCTCCCAACTATTATATCCGCATCATACCATTCCATATGATTTAGGAGCATGAGAATTCCGGCGGGGTCTATGTCCATTCCGGCATCAATAAAACCTACTATATCTCCTTTTGTCTTAGCCATCCCAAATCTGACAGCATATCCTTTTCCGTGGTTTTTTTCATATTCATGCACTTTTACTTTGGGGTTTCTAAGCGCTTTTATTTTTTTGCACGTATTATCCAGCTTGCCATCTATTACGACTATAATTTCATAATGATACGGGAGAATAGAAAGAACTTTATCCAAATTATTAATATCATTTACAATCGTTCTTTCTTGTTTGAAAGCGGGAATTACCAAAGACAGCAGTCTAATCTCTTCCATGGTAGTAGTAGTATACAAGAAGCATCAACAAAAGTAAAAATGATATAAAAAATAGTACACCAATTATTTGATATAAACTTTGATGAAAAAAAGATACCAAAAAAATCAAAAATCCAATCGCAAATAAATTTATTTTATAAATTCCAGTTTTACCAATTGAAAGAAGAAAGCTACAAAAAAGATTTGCCATAGAAAAAACTAATATATACAAAGAGAAGGGACCTAGAAATGAGGACAGTATCAAATAATCTTTCGCTGGAAAAAATATTTTTAGTATTATTCCTGGAAACAAAAAATACACAAAAGACATTCCAGAAGAAACTAAAAACACAATCGCAACTGCCAAGATAAGTGTATTAAAAAGTTTTTCCTTCTTTTCCTTCTTTTGGGCAACCAATGGAAAAAAGACCATATAAATAGGTGAAGTTATATAAAATATTACTTTTCCCATCAGAGATAAAGCTGCATAATGGCCGGAAGAAACCGGATCAAAGAAATGCCTCACGAGAATGATATCAGCATAAGATATAAATATCATCCCAAACGAAGCAAGAAAAAATTTAAGACTGTAATCTTTGAGTTCTTTTAGAAAAAATCCTGCATTTACCGTATTTAAATTACTTATTTTATATTTATTAAAGATATAATAAGTAATGAAAATATAAGGAATAATAATAGAAAGAAAAATCGCAATCATTACTCCGAAAATCTTAAGTCCTAAAATAATCATTAAAACTCCCAAAATTATTTTTATAATTGGCGAAATACCAGTTATAAATGTTAGAAGATAAAATCTCATTTCTCCCTGTAATACACCCAAAGGAAGAGAAGATAAGATGCTAGTGATTATAGACAAAATAACCAAAACTACCAGTTTATAATCATTTATATGCAGGAATGACAATAAAACCGGTATCAAGAAAGACAAAATAACCAAAACTACCAAGCTGAAAACACATATAAACTTAAAGCCTTCTTTTACGAGTATTCCTGAAGCTTTCAAATCGCCAGCCGCATAATATTTGGCAGAAAATTTAGCAAAAATTCCCGAGAAAGCTATAGAAAATGTGGCGAATAAACCAAAAATTGACGTTAAAGCCATGTAGAGACCATAATCGGATACCGAAAGAAGCTGCCTTCCTCCCAAAAGCAAATTAAAAATATAGTTAAATATATTCGCCAGAAAAGAACCGACCAAAACAATACTGCTCCCCGAAATCAAAGGATGAGATAAAGCTCTTTTAATTTTGTGTTTCATATATTATCCTACAAAATACCCTCTATAGAAAAGAGCAGCCAGCAATCCTTCAAGGACGCATCCTACTGCCAGTAGAGAGTATTTAATAACTTTGTTTTTTATTTTAGAAAAGAATATGAATACCACAAAGCTTGCAATTAAATAACGGGGAATAGATTGGAAAGTACCGGAGAGAGTAGGAAAAATAATGGCTAAAGATGAAAATATAATATAGCTTTTCCTGATTCCGGATTTATAAGATAAATATAGGATTAATATAATAAATGCGAAGGAGAAAAATTCTAATAAAGATATCCAATAATCATAATTGGAAAATGGAACTGTTAAAAAAATCTTTATGTATCTCCATATTACTTGTGGCAGGAGTATAATTTGCCCGCCCGTCCTGCCGGTAAAAACTGCTTGTGAATGAACAAATATAAGAGGATCACTATATTTTTTAAGTAAATAATACATATACACTAAAATACCCACCGGAACAATTAATATGTAAATGGCAGGATTTATTTTGTTTATATTTTTATTCATCTGTCGATTATAAAGCAAAGCTTCGAATAAAAGCGCAGGAAACATAAATATCCCAACCACACGTGTGGCGCTGGCAAATGCACCCATAATTGAGGACACTATAAAATTTTTCTTCCTGGCAAAATAAAAACTTGAAAAAACAAAAAATAAAAATAAACTTTCCGAATATATATTACCCAGAAAAAATGATGTGGGAAAAAATAAAAAAAACAGCAGAGTGACGTTTGCTATCTTTTTATTGAAATCCAAATTTACGAGTTTCCACAAAAAATATAACGACAAAATTACAAATAAGTGAGAAATAAATATACCAGATTCTAAGTAACTGATTTTAAATATGCTGGAAATAATATTGATTGAAAAAGGGAAGAATGGAAAAAATACTTGTTCATACTGTTGGTAACCTATTTTTGCGATAGATAAATAATGAATTCCATCAAAGTTAGCTATGGGAACTGGACCTATATATGCTTTGTGTATAATGCTTAAGCTCTCACTTAGAGCCTGGGACATAAAAAGAAAAATTCTCCACGCCAGAAAAATAAATAGAATTATTGGTAAATTATTGCTGTCTAAAAACTTTTTCATACACATTTATAGTTTTTTCCGCGGTGTTATGCCAAGAAAACTTTTCAGCTTGTTTTAATCCGTCTTTTGACAATTTATCCCGCAGGGTCTTATTAGACAAAACTTTATCTATCCCGTTTGCGATATCCTCAATATCTTTTGGATCAACGAATACTGCAGATTCTCCAATGATTTCAGGAAGACTACCACACCTTGTTGTAACAACTGGACATCCGCAGTTGGCTGCTTCAAGTACCGGTAAACCAAACCCTTCATAAATTGAAGGCATAACAAAAATCTCCGCCATGTTATAGATTTTTATTAAGTCCTTCTTCTCAACAAAACCTATCACATTTACATTTCTATTTCCTTCCACCAGCTCTTGCACCTCAACCAGATCCGAATTCCATGGATTATTAATATCTATTTTTTCCTGGGACAAAGCATAACCCACCATTACTAAATTTGCATTTATCAGGTTTATAGCTTTAATTAAATTCGGCAGGTTTTTATTCCACGTTACGTCTCCAACGTAGAGAGTAAATTTTTCAGGTAAATTATATCTTTTTCTTATATCTTCAGCTTCATTTTTTGGTACCATTATTTTTTTAAAATCCTGATCCTGAGCAAGATAAACCACATGAATTCTATTGTCTTCTATGCCTACAATTTTTTCTATGTCTTTTTTTGAAGAAAAAGAGTCTGTAATAATTTCTGAAGAATTATATAATGATTTTTTTTGTATCTCCCATTTGATCTTGCCTTTTACACCTGCAGGAAAATTCTCTGGAAAGACCAGTGGAGTTAAATCATGGACAGTCACAACCAATCTATGCTTATTAAACATTGGAAGTGTTAAAAAGAAAGGTTCAAAATAGGGATAATGTACTAAATCTAAATTTTTGGGTAATTTTTCTCCTCGAGTAAAAAAAATGTACTTATTTTCTGGAAAATATTTAATTAATGATTTTTTTAAATTCTCTATATAGAAACCTGTACCCCTTACTCTATGTTGCAAAAACCTATCCTTTTGCAAAGGAGAAACATCTATTGCTATTCTCATCACTTAATTCTAACAAAATAGCTTTTACCAAACAACCATATCAACAAAATCAAGGTACTTAAAGATATAAATACTGATACTTTTCTGATGGTTGTGTCTATAAACTGAGTTGAAATAGTATAATTGCCCTTAGGAACATTAATTGAAATAAGTCCATCTTTATTATGATTTGTCTTCGTTAGTTCATTATTCAGATGTGTACTCCAACCGGGAAAATATGCCAGTCTTAAGGTAATTTCAGAATCGGTTTTTGAAACTATTTCAAATTTCTTACTTGTTAAGCCTGATTCAATCACTTTATACGTTCCCTTACCTGTAGTAAATATTAAGGGAAGTTCAGTCTTGTTTAGATTTTTATTCATCCAAATTGTATTGAAATAATTACCTGGACTGTTTGTTCCATCTATAAAATTTGACCGTGAAATATAGTAATTATCATCTCTTTGATGGTAGTATGCAGGATATGAATAGCCTACTCCCAAGATAAAAGTAAATAGAACAAGCATGACTGCTGATATTAATTTTAAATAGTTCCTCTTTTTAGCAATAATTTCAAGAATTGCTCCGGAAAGAAAAGAAGCAATTAATATCTCAAGACTTAAGAATCTCCAGGGAAACTGAAAATAGCTCATTAACGGAACAGATTTC
>MFNJ01000024.1 GCA_001782015.1 Candidatus Levybacteria bacterium RIFCSPHIGHO2_01_FULL_36_15 | reverse complement strand
AGCAACTTTCTAAAAGTTTGTCAATCCCCCAAAAAGGATGGAGATAGTAAGCTGTTGAGGAGAGAGGGGGAAATTAAGGACAGTTTGCTGCGCCGGGTATTAAAGAAACTCCTAAAAGCTGACCTATTATTCTGACGATTGTGAAAGCAAGCAGGATCAGAATTATTCCGACAATAGCGTAAGTAATCATCTTTCTTGATTGTTCTAATTTTTCTTTTTCCCCGCCGGATACAATCCAGCTGATTCCGGCGTAAGTAAGAAGTATGACAGCAAGAATAACTCCTAGAAAGAGAAAAAGATTGAATAGAACCTGAAATATATTCCTAAGAGAGCACAAGCCCTGGCTTGGAATGCCAGATGGCGCGGCTGCTTGGAAATCAAAAGCTAAAGGATTTCCTGTGGTGTTGGCAGGAGGAATGGAGGTAGTGATTGGTGTTGGAGAAGCGGGTGTTGGCGTGGGGGTTGGAGTTGGTGTTGGTGGACAATAACATCTCCAATCTGATCCGCTGTCCATGCAACTTTGAGCCTGAGGGACACAAACTGAAGACGGAGAATTTTCCGGACAGATTCCGCCACATGGTATAAGAACCGGTGTTGTTGCGGGATTAATAGTAAAGGATGTTTGCGCGGCAAGCGGAGGTGATAAAACTGTATCTATTAACTGTGTTGTAATTACACCAGTCGCGCTTCCTATAGCAAAAGAAAATGAGAGGCTGCCGCTCCCATTGGTAGGATTGAGCCTGGTGCTTTCAGAAAGAGTTCTATTATTGCTGTCCAAAAATACAACATTATATGTGTAATTAGGTTTTAAATTATTTCCCGATAAGATAAAAGTGGTTGACGGATATCCGGTTGCGGGGCTTACATTAATTGATAGGGACGGGGCAGTGGTGGGTGTTGGTGTTGGTGTGGGGGTGGGTGTTGGTGTGGGGCCGATTTTACAAACAAAAAGTGGCCATCCAAGATTAGGTGTACAGGAACCGCCTCCGCAGCATGTATCCACAACAGGCGTGCACGCGCTATTAACATTGCTTGGTATGCAGCTGTTTACCGTAAATACGTTGCTATCTACAATGGGCTGATAATTATTGTAGATTCTTGCAACTACCTGCCCGGCGGTACTTTGTGGCATCGTGAAATTATAAGAGATCGAAGTTTGGCCCGGGCCGGTAGAAAAAGCTCCATAGGTAGTTGTAAGGTTGGTTCCGTTAGGCCGCATGAATAAAACATCAAAAGTTGATGAGGGATATAATTCAGTTGCGGTTAAAGTGAAAGTTGTATTTACAGGATCTCCTGTTGAGGGGCTTACCGTGGCTGTTGGGCTTGCATAGACGGTTTTATTATTAAATACAAGAAAAACTGATATGAAAAAAATTAAAACAAATAAAAGAGCATAAGTTGATACTTTCCTCACATTTCCCATTTTATGGCATAACTTTTCAGAAATGCAAGAGGTGTTTGGATAATTTTGAATCAGCGAACAAAATTTACTGAATGCCGGGTATGTGTAAAATATCCCTTGCCAAAACCTGAAATATTACAAAGGCAAAAATAATAAACAGCAGACCGGTTATTGCAGCGATCACAAGTTCTCTTGCTGCCTGAATTTTTTGCTTGTCTCCGGCTGAGGTCATAAGCAAATACCCGGCGTACAAAAGTAAGAGCGTAATAATAGCACCCGCGATAGCAAGTATGATTGAATATATAGTTTTTACAGTACTTTCAGGCTGGCCTGTTTTAAAAGTGCCCAGAGCTGTTTGGCATACAGCAGAATTTATATCGGTTCCGCACGGAAGATTGTTTGTTGCGCCGGGCGGAGGAGGAGTTCCTACATAAACAGAAACAGAATTCGACGTGCATTTATTTGATCTTTGTGACTGGCTACATCCGATAGGAGGAGGGGGACAGTTACGCCATGTATGAGTCCAGGTAAATGTTCCTGCTATTTGAGGGGTACAGTTTAAATTATTACAAATGACGTCTGGGTAAAAAGTGTCGCTTTCTGATGTTGGATCTATATAATCAGGAGAAGTATGTACAGGAACCATCGTTATTGGCGTTCCTAATGCTATACTGTTCGTTGGGCTTACCTGCATGGAAATTTGTGCCGCATCACAAGCTGCAGGCGTATTGCTTGGAACGCAGACTCCGAAACCAATAAAACTAAGTATTCCGGAGCAGACAAAATTTTTGCAACCAATTGTGCCGTCCTGACATGAATGAAATGGGTCGCATCCCTGGTTTTCTCTTCCGCAGAAGATGCCTGATGCTTGTGGTGGCGGTTGGTAATAATAAGCGGAAAATACTTTATTTAAGAGACCATCCTGAAAACTAAGAGCAAGAAGAATTACCAGAAATATCGGGAGAATTAATATGGGGATAGACAAAAAAATTTTTTTAAAAATATTTCCATGAATTATTTTTTTTACCTTCTTATTTTTACTGTTCATAATGTGGTTTGTTATTAGAGTAAGACAATCACGACTATATTGTCAAGGACATTAAAAACCTCATATATTAATAAAAGATTCGTTTAAATAGTCTTTATCTTCTTGTATAATCTATTTATTGACATGCTCAAGATTTATAAATTCACAGTTTATTTAGTTGTTTTTATTTTACCTCTTTTTGTAAAACAGGCTTTTCAGAATACTGTTTTCCCAATATTTTTATCTGCGATTTTTATCTCACCCGTTTTTTACAAAAGCATATCTATATTTATTAACCAGTTTAATGAAAAAATGTTAAAAAAAAGAGCAACAACTTCTTTCTTCATGATGTTTCTTGTTGTTTCATTTTTTTCTTCGGCGCTTTCAGTTGATAAACTCAGGAGTGTTTCACAGCTTGGTCTTTTTATTGCTAGTTTTATAGTTTTTGAAGGAGTGAAGTATCTATTCAATAATATAGAAGACAAAAAAAAGATTGCTATTATCTTAATATTGTCTGTTTTGTTTTTGTCCGTTTTATCTTTGTATGGCACATTGGTAATTCACTATGTAAGCTTTATAGACCTCAGTTTTTATGGTCTATATTTTGGACATAATCATCTTTCCGCTCTTCTTGTATTTGCAATTCCTCTTACGGGTTATTTTATGTTTATAAATAAAGAAAATAGAAAGTTTTATCCTTTATTTGCCTGTTTTGGAATATTTTTTCTTGCGCTTTTGAATACTTACTCAAGAGCTTCCGTGCTTGCTCTTATAATTTCTGTTTATTTGACGGTGATCATATTTGATCTTGCCTCAAAAAAGAAAATATTACTTATTTCAGCAGGTGTTCTATTTGCAATTTTTGTACTTGATAGAAATATAATATCTTTTTCTGGGGATTTTGAAATATTAAAAAGCCAAAGCAGCGCGATCAGAATTCAATACTGGAACAGGGCAATAAACAACTTTTTAGCCCATCCCGTTTTAGGATCCGGTCCAAATACATTCGGTTTCAGTAGCAAAATAGCAAGCACAGATTCTGCTCACAACTTTTTTCTTCAAATGCTTTCAGATGTAGGAATCTTTGGTTTTTTAACAAGCCTTGGATTAATTATTGCAGTTTTTATAAATGCTTATAGGGTAACTAGCAGGAGTTTAAAATCATTAAACAACAGAAGAAAAGCAGAAGGGTATTTTTTTCTTGCTCTTTGGATTGGAATACTGGCTTCAGCTTTGAATAATTTGGTAGATTTTGATTGGCAAATTCCAACAGTTTTTTACATATTCTGGATTTTGGCGGGTTTATTTTAAAATAATTTATAAGGTATATTTATCCAGTCCCAGTACACTTCTTGTTTCCATGATTTTATTTGTCCATTTTTCAATAACTTTATTTTCCCGGAGATTTTTGTCCATTTTGTAATGTGCTATAAAACCGTCTTTTGTTCCCTCCCAGCCGATTTTTTTATTCGGGTAAGTAGTCATGCCTCCTATGATTAAATTTGTTGAAACTGGATCTTTTTGAAGTGATACTGCCATAGAATTAAATTGCGCGCCTTTTATATTAAACAACGAAGAAATTGTTCCGAATTGATTAATCTCAAATTTGTTAATTTTCCAGGTAAGAAGCATTATTTTGGCTTCCGGAAAGCCGGTTGCAAGAAGTATTCTTTGCTTCCCGTCGTCAAAAACATCCGCAAGTGCCACTGCTTTCATATTTGTTTCACTGGAATCACGGTAAATTTCCTTCTTGTTCCAGGAGCTATTAAAAAAATCATAGACAACAAGAGACCCTTTTTCATTGCGGGGGCTTCCTATGCCAATAAGCATGATGTTGTGTCTGTTGTTGTATAAATCTCCTATGGTAATGCTTCTGAATTCTCTGCCTGAGAGTTTGTCTACAACAGTGCTTTTCCATGTGTCACCTTCTTTTTTATAAACTTTAATTACACTTATTTCATCAACATTTTGCAGTTCAAGAGGTGAAGAGATTGTTGCGATTACTTCATTTTTCCCGTCGTTATCAACATCGGCAATTTTTACAATATGAACCGCGGTTTGGACTATACATGACTGGCATGGTAACTGTGTATTTGGAACACGATGATCCGTTTTTTCCTGCTGGTCTATTCTATCAATATAATTGCTGTCCAAATCTTCTTTTTCCCATTGGTTGTTCTGCCATTTATACAATCTTACGTATCCCACTCCGTGCGTAGCAAGGACTATTTCGTTTTTCCCATTGTTTTCCGCATCTCCTATTGTTAAATCTTTACATCTTAAGTCTCCAACGTCATCTATCATTTTCTCCTGAAACTTATAAAGATCGTAAGAGATAATCTTGCAACCGTAAGGTTCGCCGAAAAAACTGTTAGAAACGCCGGCTACTATATATTGTCTTTTATTATTGTATATATCTGCTACCCTAACCGTATAAACAAATTTATAGCCTGTATCTATGGATTTTATCTTTTTATAATTTCCGTTTTCCAGTTTGTATAAGAATATTTCTCCGGGATTACTTGAGGCGGCAACAATATAATGTTGATTTGTTTGTTTTTTTAGAACATTCGATTTTACAAAAAATATAGCTATTGAAAAAAAGATTATTAGAAAAACTATATAATTTCTTTTTATCATACGCTATTATTATCCCATGCTCTTTAATTTGTCAACTTTCCCCTTTTCATTCATGGTTAAAAGCTATTATAATAAATTAGAATATGGATATAAACATTTCTGTAATTATAACCAACTATAATAGAGGTAAACAGCTTGCTAATTCTTTAATTTCTCTTAAAGAAGCAGGAGCATCTGAAATTGTTGTAGCCGATGACGGAAGTGCCGACAAACCAGATAAAATAGCTTCTTATTATAAAACTAAATTCATATCTCAACGCCATAAAGGATTTGGATTAAGTAAATTAAGAAATTTAGCGGTAAACCTTACTCGGGGAAATTTTCTATTATTTTTAGACTCAGATATGATAGCAAGCAGGGATTTATTGATTACTTGGAAGAATGTAATAGCGAGCTTAGAAACTAACGCTATACTTTATGCGATGAATGGTAGATATATTTATCTTGCTTCACCAAATTATGTAGACTGGGAAAGTCCTTATGAAACACATGATCCAAGAGAGATTGGATTTAGAAGGAAATGTAAAGCTTTTGATAAAAGATTTTTTGCTAATAAAAGTCTGTCTTCTCAAATTTGCCATTTATTTTGCGGCGGGCACATGTTAATGTCTAAATTTCTTTACAAAGAGGTTCATGGATTTGATGAAAAATTTACTGTTTATGGTGAAGAAGATTGGGATTTTGCGCTATCAGTTTGGGAAAAAGGTTTTCATCTAGCTTTTATTAAAGATGCCTTAGTCTATCATATCCCTCATCCAAGAGATCAAATAGATATTGAAAAATCAGTCAATATAAACAAAAGATATATAATCAAGAAACACAACTTGATTCCAAAAGACATTCTTACATAGCTAAAAATAGATTAGTCTTGTAAAATTATCAGTATCCAACACTTTTCAGTTTTTCGATAATTTCTGTTGACTCTTGCCCTTTTTTGTCTTTTTCGTCATTTGCTGAGGGTAAGTTATACACAGATAAATAATTTAATAATTTTCGTTTAAACTCTTCGGCTAAATCTTTTTTTTCAACAATGATATTTTTGCTTTCCTGCGGATCTTCCTTTAAATCGTAAAATTCTTCCTTCTGGTCATTGAATTTGCACGCACTATTTGTTGAGTAAATAAATTTATATCGTCCGTCGTAAATGGCAAATTTAGTAAGTTGGTCATTTGTCATAATTATATAGTCTCTTTGTTCTGGTAAAATATTTGTCAATAGTTTACTTCTGAAAACATAACTAAAGCTTTTTCCATCAAAAGTGTATTTATTACGAGGGATAGATAATAGATCTAATATAGTGGGTAAAATGTCAGTATTAGTAACAAGACGATCAGTTGTTTTTACAGAAGATGTTATGAGCGGATAATGGATTATTAAGGGTATTCTGGTCTCGGAATTATAAAGAGCTCCTCTGTGGTTAAAATTGTAATCATGGTCGAATCCTTCACCGTGATCTCCGTATAAAATAATAAGAGTGTTTTTATCTAATCCTTCATTTTTGAGCTTGTTCAAAATTTTACCAGCCAATATATCTGCTTCCGCTATCTCTCCATCATATAGAGTTTTGTATAAATCAAGTGTATCTTTTGATACTTTTTGCTGACACTCCATCGTTTTATATGTCTGGTTTATTAGCTCTTGCATAGCTTTATTTTTTATAGAGCTGCACTGTTTTTTATCAAATTTACATTTAAGTTGTTCTGGGGGATCATAGGGAGCGTGCGGATCCATCAAGTGTACCCAAAGGAAAAATTTTTTCCCCTTGTTTTTGCCTATCCAATTTAAAGAATTATCTATAAGTGTCTCATAGTCTTTCCTACTGTCAACATATGCCTCTTTTTCGGGATCATACATATAATTCAAATAATTAAAGTCTTTAGTGTCTGATACCATATTAGTGGTTGCGTTTAAAGCAATAGTGCTCATAAAGACGCCAATATGATAGCCATTTTTTGCAAGAATCTTTGCGAGAGTATTTGTATTGTTGCTTATTGCATATGGATTCTGATAGTTCGAGAATATGCGAGTCTGGAACGGATCAAGCCCTGTCATCAGCATAGAGAATGAAGGATAGGTCATGGGTACAAGAGTCATTGCTTTTTTAAATACAACAGAATCTTTTGCCCATTTATCAATATTTGGAGTAGTATTTCTGGAATAGTCATAGATACCCATGTGGTCAGCTCTAAGGGTATCGATGGAGATAAGTAGAACATTAAGGTTAGAAGCAAATTTTTTTCTTGGTAATTTTACGCGAAATACATAATAGGTACTAAAAAGACAGAAGATAATTAAAATACTTAAAAGTAATTTGATTTTATGATTTTTGAGTAGATATTTTACTGAATGATATTTTCTTATTATACGCATAATATATTAAAAATAAGATTTAATTATTTGCATTTCAATATATATCAAACAATAAACAAAACAACTAATGACGTATTATAAATAGTGGGTTTTATACGCCAAAGATAAATTCATTTTGTACGCTTTTTTTCAAGTTTGTAATTACAATACTTTAAACAAAAAGGGGAAAATTTTCCATCTGCTAAATTTCTACGAAATGGCCGATAATATCTCCAGATTTTAGAAATAGAATAAGATCTAATATTCTTAGATTTGATTTCCCATGCCAAACAGCAAGGGATAATATTACCATTACTATTAATAAATAATTCAGATTGTGCTATCTGACAATATTTGTCTTTGAAATAATTTCGTTTTATTTCGTTATTCCAAACAGGATGGACGCTAAACATATATAACATGTGAGGAATATTATTTTTTACAGATAGTTGTTTTTCTAGTTCTGTCAGATCCTGAATTAATTTTGTCCGTTGGACTGCAGTTAATAAAATATTTTTGGGAGTAAAAGGAATTAATGTATCATATTCTATTTCATCTACTCCCAATCTTTCAGCCAATAGCGCAAAGTCTCTTACTTCTTTAGCGTTTTGTCTTTGTATAACAAACAACATGGATACTTTTGACACCTGTTTTGTTTTCCTTGCGAGAAGTAAAGATCTAATATTATTGACAACTCGTTTGTAATCATCAACACCATTTACTTTTTTGTAAGTCTCGGCTGATCCTGCATGGAAGGAAATTCGAACCATATCCCAAGAGAAATTTATTAAATCTGTAGCTATTTTATTGTTTAAAAATGTGCCGTTTGTAATAAGTCTGCCACATAACCCCCTTTTTTTAATAGCTTTAAATAATTCCGAAATCTCCGGAAACAGTAAAGGCTCACCGCCACCTACGATATCAACATTTTTAACAGTTCTTGGCAAACTTTGCAGCAGGTGTAAATATTCTGAAATAGTTAATCTATTTTTTTCATCTTTTATGCAGTTCATTCTTTCTTCTGGAGGAAGTTGATTTCTCCAGCACATGGGACATGAATGGTTACACATAAAGCCAACTGGATTTAAGCGAATGGTTTCCGGGTTATCAAAAAGTCCGTAATGATTTTTTAGATATCTTCTTATCCGTGTTTTTACGCCGAACATAAATATTCCTGCTGAAAAATAAATAATTATTGAGCTAGTTTAAAATATCAATAATTGTAGCCTTCGTATCCAATCTTGGAGTAAATAAAAATATTTGATTACCCACTTTTATTTTATCAGTATTTCTATAATAATAATTTCCATGATCCACTGTAGCTACAAGATCTAGTGTTATGTAAAGATCTTGTAGGTAAGGGTCTCTTACCGAATGCGCATTACCGGCATTATCAGTGGTTATTCTTATGGCAGGCTCAACCTTTTTATCCAGGACTTTTGCGATAGTCTCTCCGTTGAAACCCTTTATTTGATCACCTACGTTAATTGCATCTGCTATCCATGGTCTTACTCCAACTGTGTCTTTACGCTCATAATAATTATCTTCTATTTGCAATAAAACCTTTTTATGTACGTCATTATTCTTATCGGATACTCCTTCAATTTTAGTAACTAATCCTTCTAGTAAAATTCCATTTGGTTTAATACTTATTGGAGCACCAACAAGAACATCTTTTGAATTATGAGTGTATTTTTTTTGAGTTTTGCTATATACGGCTTGAATCTTAGCTTTAACATAGGCCTCTTTGTAGTACATTGGGTATTGGTTATCCGTGTCATATGTTTTAATATCCAATATTTCAACAATTGGTTTTCCAAGACCGTCATATTCGGTATCGCCTTTTTTTAGTGAGCTAGTTAGCCAAAATGGTGAAGTTCTGTTTTCATATATTACGTTATCAGATGTTATTTTGATATCAACAATTATCCATTCTTTTGACCTGAACAAATAGAATATTAAAAAAAATAGCATCGTTAAAAAAAGAAACGTTAAAAATATCTCAAAGAATCCTATTTTTTTTAATAAATTGTTCAATTTAATTTTATATTGTTTCATGAATGGCTGATAAAGTAACTAAGTATATCATAGTTGTGGAATACATTGGTTGGAAAATACCATTTATTATTAAACTTGCAATACAGGCAACAATTATCTTTTTTTGAATTATATCATTTTCTGATTTAGGCTTTTTTGTTCTTAGTTTAATCGATAAATATAAAAAAGTAAAAAAAAGTAAAAAAGAAATTACACCAGTTTCAGCCATAAAGTGCAAATAAATATTGTGAGGTGCGACAGGCCAATAATACATTAGACCTTTGGGATCTTCTAGAAACATGCCAAGTACGCTCATTCTTTGTCCGACTCCAAAAAACGGGTACTTAACAATTAGATTCATAGCTTCACTCGTTATTAATATTCTTGCTTGTCCACTTCCTTCCTCATACAATGTTGAGAAAGTTTTTTGAACTCTTGGAATTACAAACAATATCAATAATGGCAGTAAAGCTGTACACGAATAAATAAGGATTTTTTTATAGTATTTGTTAAATATAATTTTGTATTTTTTTTCAAAAATTAAAGAATAAATTAAACAAATAAAAAATAAGGCAATCCAAGCAGATCTGCTCAACGTTAATATAATACCAAAAAATCCTAGCATAAAAGCAAATATTACAAGTTTCATCTTGGCAAAGTTTTTCAAATATCCTGAAAGAAAAAATAAAATCGTTAAAGGCAGTAGAAAATTTGCTAGATCATCTGTATGAGCAAGACTACTGTATGGTCTAAACCAACTTTGATCAAAGTCGGGGCCTGTAAATAAGAAATTATTAAAAACTTCTAAAGATGATAGTACTGGCCCTCTTAATAGGTACTGGAAAATAGCCCAAATACTTTCATAAATTATGAGTATTGAAAAAAAAGTAAATAGTTCGTCTTTAAATTTTTTATCTTCTAAAAGGCTCTTTTGTAAAAAAAAATAAAACGGAAGTAACAAAAATGTGGATAGCCAGTAAAATACAGACAATAAATAATTTAATGAGAACAAAGCGGAGATTAAAGAAAAAACGATGTAAGTTGTCAATAATATAAATTGTATGTTAATTCTCTTATAACCCTCTTTAATAAAAATTGCAATAAACCATAGAAATAGAATTATTCCAATAATATGACTTGGGGTGACAACAATGTCAGCAGTGTGTCCCGAAAATCCTAGGTAAATACGGCCAATTGCGGGGGACAGAGAAGATTTAGGGATCAAAATTGTACTATATGTCTTTCCAACCAAAAACAGACTAAATAAAAGAAATGAAAAAATTAAGCCTTTTGAAATTGATTTGAAAATAATACTTGTTAACACTAGATATATTACAGAAGCAGCAATAAGTGTTTTATTGTTTAAGTTGAAATATAAAGCAATTAGAAAAAGAATATTAAAGTAAATGAAGTTTTTTCTATCAAGTAAAAATATTATATATTTTTTCACAAGCGAGTTAGTATAGCATATTCTAATTCTATTCCGCTTTCATATTTATTTGCTCTTTAGTGTAAGCAGTAAGTCTATCGGTAAAATGTTTTAATTTGTTTACTGTTTTATTTCCCGCAATTGTTTTTGGTGATTTAAGATATGTAAGTATATTTTGTGTCTCATTTTCATTTTTAAAAATTATTTCAGCAAGGCGCCTATTTTTCAAGAATTTACAGTAATATTCTTGATGATTATCTATATGTTCATTAAACAATTTTGTTCTTGGTATAACGATTGGTTTATTCTTTGCGTGCCGTAAAACCAGTAACATTGTTCCGCATCCACCATGAGATATTACAATGCGGGCATGGGAAATATAGTAAAGCATTTTATTAAAAGGAAACTCATTATATGTTTCTGTATATTTATAACTGAATTTGTAATTATTATTTCCGATTTGAGCAATTACTTTTTCTTTGGTTTCTAAAGCAAGAAGCGCTTCATCGATCATTTTTAACATTCTGGGAAAAAGAAATTTAGTTGTCCCAACAGTAATAAAAATCATATAACTGATCCCCAATATTCCGCTTTTTTTAGTTGCTTTTTAACTTTTAAATGCTGCACCAATAATTTATCTGCAAGTTTTTCAACCAGTTTCGCTGAGAGGCTTGGATAGTCTGTGAAAGCATGTATATCAATAAATATCAGCTTGTATCCTAAAAGCTTTCCTGCTAAAAAAATTGGAGGAGCTATGCCAGCCCCAGTGCTTACCAATAGATCCGGTTCTTCTTTTATTATTATTCTAAATCCAAGAAAAAAATTTCTGATTGCATTTAGTATATTTCTGTGTTCCGGGAAAAATCCATAATATACTTTTTCGTTTTTTAATAAATAATCAGAATCTTCTCCCTTCCCGGTAATCCAGAATCTGGAATAGTTTTTCCACCAATCTTTTAATTGATACATTTCCAATAAATGTCCACCTCTTGAAGTAACTAGTCCTATCTTCATAGTGCGATCAAATCTTTCCTGCTATTTTATACCCTTCGCACTTGAAAATGCTACGGGTATCTATGACCTTCAAGACTTCTTGGCTTAGATAAAATCTGAGTCAAAAATAAAGTCTGGATGATATTTTATGCGGAAGGTTAGTATATTTTTAATTTAGTTTATGGTAAAATTTATCAAAAGTGTAAAAATGTTTGAAGCAATTAAGCAAATTATAACATTGTCAACAAAATCAAAAAAGATTTGGTTAATTCCCCTGATGTTGTTATTAATAATCATTGCCTTGCTTGTTATAAGCGCACAAGTTTCCCCTTTGCCCGTGTTTATATATCCCATTATATGATAAAAAGTTTCAGGAGAATTACCAGAATTGTCAATAATTTTTTTATTGCTATCGTTCTGTTTATCTTCTATTTTGTTGCGGTTGGATTGTCATTTTTGATTTATAAAACTATGACAATTTTTAAAAAGAGTGAAAAAAAAGAATCCTACTGGGAGGATGTTGGAGATAAAAATCTGGGCGATAATTATTTTAGTTCATCATATTAGTTCATGTTAAGTTCGAACGTATTAGGAGTTAATAATTAGAAATTCGAATATCGAAATCCGAAACAATGACAAAAATTCTAAATTCAAATAAAACAAACAAGTTTTAATCGAATCAGAGTTCGTTTTTAAAATTAGTTATTTGGTAATTTGAATTTGTTTCGAATTTCGGATTTATTTTTATAAAATGTACATTTTGGGTATCTCAGCTTATTATCATGATAGCGCCGCGGTTCTGGTGAAGGATGGCAAAGTGTTGTGCGCAGTAGAAGAAGAGCGGTTCAGCAGGATTAAGCATGATAACGCTTTTCCTTTTCAGGCAATAGATTTTTGTTTAAAAGAGGCAAAAATAACAATAAAAGACATAGATTATATTTCTTATTATGAAAAGCCGCTTTTGAAATTTGAAAGAATTCTGGAGAACTTTGTCCAGACTTATCCGTTTTCTTTAAAACCGTTTTTAAAAGGAATACCGGAGTGGTTTGATTATAAAATCAAAATTGAACACATAATCCGCAAAAAATTGAAATATAAAGGCAAAGTTTATTTTATTCCTCATCATTATTCTCACGCGAGTGCCTGTTTTTTTCCCTCACAATTTAATAAAGCCGCCATATTAACAATTGACGGAGTAGGAGAATACCAGACAACCGGTTTGTGGCTTGGAGAAAAAAACAAAATTACATCTTTAAAATCAATTAATTTCCCAAATTCTCTGGGACTTTTATATTCCACTTTTACCGCTTTTTTGGGATTTAAAGTTAATGAGGATGAATACAAAATGATGGGCTTATCGGCATACGGAAAGCCGGAATATAAAAACAAAATTTATAAATTAATTAAAGTAAAAGATGATGGCAGTTTTTTGCTTGACATGAGCCACTTTTCTTTTAGAGAAGATTTTCAAATGTGGAATGAAAAGTTTGAAAAACTTTTTGGAAAGGCAAGGCTTCCAAATGATCCGGTTTTGGAAAGACATAAAAATCTTGCCGCGAGTATACAGGCAGTTACTGAAGATATTTACTTTAAAATCATAAATTATTTACATTCCGTAACTAAAACAAGTAATTTGTGCATGAGCGGAGGAGTAGCTTTAAACGCTTTGGCAAACGGAAAAATTTATGGAAAAACTCCATTTAAAAATATATATGTTTTTGGAGCAGCTGGAGACAGCGGGGCGGCTTTGGGAACAGCTTTGTTTACCTATCATCAGATTTTAAACAATAAAAAACGCAACAGCATAAACAGTCTTTGTCTTGGTTCTTCTTTTGAAAAAAAGAGTATAGAAAAAGCTCTAAAAGAAAAAAATTTAACTTATAAACAATTTAATAATGAAAATGAATTGTTAAAAACAATCGCCAAGCTTTTGTCTGAAAACAAAATAATAGGGTGGTGCTACGGAAAAATGGAGTTTGGGCCGCGGGCACTGGGAGCACGGTCAATTCTTGCCAATCCAAAACCAAGATATATGAAGGAAGAGGTGAATAAAATAAAAATTAGAGAGCAATTCAGGCCGTTTGCCGGGTCAATTTTACAGGAGAAAGTACATGAGTTTTTTGAAGTACCGGAAAAAAATCACCTTTCTCCTTTTATGGTTTTTTGCTTTAAAGTTAAAAAAGAAAAAAGAAAAGATTTGGCTGCTATAGTGCACAATGATAATACCTGCAGAATTCAAACTGTAAGCAAGGAGAATGACAGATACTATAAACTGATTCAGAAATTTTATGAGTTAACAGGTGTGCCTTGTATATTAAATACAAGCTTTAATTTAAAAGGAGAACCGATTGTAGAAACTCCAAAGCAAGCAATAGAAGATTTTCTAAAAACAAAAATGGATTATTTGGTAATAAATGATTCCTTGATCTCGAAGGTTAATTACAAGGAATAATCTTATTTTCCGTCAGATATTTAAAAAGGTCATTGGCGATTTGATTATAACCTTTTGCTGATGGATGGCCATCAGGTAAGATTTCTACATTACTGAGTAGATTGTAAAAATATGTTCTTGGTCTTGAATTTGCAAAATTTCTGATTAAATTTTCGTCATTTTGATCATTAATTGCGTAAGTAAAAAGTAGTAAATCTTTGTTGAAATAATTATCGAATTCATTAAATACTTTTTGTTGGTATTCTCTAATTTGATCCTTTCCCATATTGGTTATAATAGAGTCTTTATAAGATTGTTCACAAAAGTTCCTTTTTTCAATATATAATTTGTCTGTCTGGTACAATTCTTTCTTACAAGTATTAGTTATAGGTATTCTTATTTCATTTACTCTGGTCATATCGTCATAAACGATGAACCATATTATTAAGTCTGGGTTATACTTTTGGCCTCTTATTTTATATCTTTCTTGAGAATACTTAATATCATAATTTGAAACTCCTAAGTTTATAACTTCAAATTTTTTAATATTTTTACAGCTTAATCTTTCATTTAAATAATCTTCCAGTTTTTCAGGCCAATTATCTTTAGTATTAACATACAATCCATACGTAAATGAGTCTCCAAGCGTTATTATTCTATAGGTATCATCGGGTTTATTTGTTGGATATTCAAAACGTTCATTTAACGAATCCGAATTTATAGTATTCGTAGCTAAGTATCCAAGCCAAGCAGGACTGTCTTTAATAATACTGTTGGCTTTTGGCTCATAGAAATACTTTAGGTTATCAAGTTGAACGATATTAATAGTTTCTTTCCTGATAGGATTAATAGAAGTTATTCCCAAAACACTTTTCTTTTTCTCATACAACCTTAATCCAAGGATTGTTATCCCGACTAATTCTATAGCTATTAAAGCAATAAGCAGTTTTGTTCTCATTTAGAAAATACAGATTGTTGGTATTGGTATTATAGTATGATACTATAATTTTCTATTTAGGAAAAGATTATTTGAGGATGTTAGATTTTTTATTATATTTGCTAGTTTTTTATATTCTAAGAAATTAGTATGTTTTTTGAGTGTTCAATCCAGCCTATCAGAGCCTTAATTCAAGAATAGCTACCCATTGATTCTGCAACTGAAAAATTAGTCTTTAAGAATAGATTGTAATAATATAAAATATTCTGTGTTATGGCACCTATCCTGATTATTTTTTCTAATCTTGGGCTTGGAGGAGTGCAGAAAAAGATAGTTGATATTGTAAATGAGCTTTCTATTGTTCAACACAATCTTCCAATTTATATTCTTTTAAGAAAGAAAGGTAGCTTTGACTTAAGCAGAGAGATAAACAACAGAAATGTAGATATTATTTATTATACTGATAGTTTTAAAGTTAAAACACCCCTTTTTTTTCCTTTTTTTGTTTTATATAAAATATGGCAGTTAAAGCCATGTGCGGTTTTAAGTTTTTTAAGCCCTTTCTCTTTACCTGTACTTCTTGCAAAGTTATTATTCTTTTGGCGAAAATTTAAAATAGTAGTCAGTGAAGATTATTATACTTCAGAAATAATTCAGTACTTGAAATACTCAAAATTAAACCATGTTGGTATTAGAGTACTTTATCCAAAAGCCGATGTAATCATTACTCAAACTTTGTCTGTGAAAAAAGATTTGATTATTACATATAATATTCCTAAAGAGAAAATAAAAATTATTCCCAACTGGACAAATTTATATAAGGCAAAAATTTCTGACACTTATAAAACATATGACATGATTTATACTGGGAGATTTGCAAAATCAAAACAAATAAATGTTTTATTACTTGGTTTGATAATGATTAAGAAATTCAATAAAGATGTTAAACTGGCTCTGATAGGAGACGGAGAAGAAAGAGAAAATTTGGTGGAATATATTAAAAGAAATAATCTTCAAAAGAATGTTGAGTTTTTGGGAATAAAATATGATGTAGAAAACTTCTTAAAAAAATCTAAAATCTTTGCTTATGCTTCTCAATCCAAAGCAGAAGGTTTTCCGCTAGCAATTCTGGAAGCTATGGCCATGGGCACTCCTGTTTTAACTTCTAGATTTGCGGGTGCAGAAGAAATAATTAAGGATGATGAAAACGGTTATACTTATAATGATTTGGAGGAATTTGTTAAAAAAACACTTTTGCTGCTGAATAATTCCTCATTAAGAAACTCGGTAGCGAGTAAAGCTAAAAAGTATGTGATGAAGTATAATTCGACAAAAAATATAAGATATTATTTTAAATACCTTGGAATTAGAATATCTAATTGATGGTTGTTATTAATTTATCAATTAAATTAAATAACCTGGTCTCATTGTATTTTTTAACAATCTTTATATATCCATTTTTACCCATTTTCATTCTTGTTTTAGGATTGTCAATTAAATAAGTAATTTTGGCACCTAAATCATTTAAGTTATTAGTTTTATACAGGATTCCATTTTTGTTATTATCGATAACACATTTCACAGCATCGATATTACTTCCTATGACAGCTTTTTTTCTTGCCCAAGCTTCTAAAAACACCAAACCAAAAGACTCATAAAATGAAGGATTTACCAAGAAGAGGCAATGATCCAGAATCTGTATTTTAGTTTTTTCGTCAATATTATTTATTCTAATAATATTTTTTCTATATTTCCCTTCTAATTTATTAATGTAATGGTCTAATTTGGGAGAGAAGTAAGTAGTCCGCGTCCCTATAATAGCTAATTTTTGTTTATATCCTTTTTTCCAGATTATTTTCATTGCTTCAATCAGAAGAAAAATATTTTTATATTTATCTTCGCGTCCCAAGAATAAGACATAATTATTTATATCATTTAGTAAATATTTTTTTTTGTTAGATAAATTACTTAAAATAGATGAATTAACAACATTAAAAACCTGAAGGATTTTGTTTTTATCTACCCCTTTTTTTATCAAATACTTAGTTTCTGCGTTAGTTAGCGTAATCACTTTATTGGATTTTTTTAATATTATCAAATTTAACAATCCAGTATGGATTGGATCAGTAATATGCATATGAGGAAAAATTACAAAAGGGATTTTTTTAATTTTAGAGAACAGGAAAGCATAATATATAGTTGCTGAGGGTGTTGGCCCTGCAATAATTAAATCATATTTTTTGCTTGATATCTCTTCAGGAAACGGTAAAAAATGAGGGCCATATATTAAGGATCCAAATAAATATTTTATTGGCGATATGACCAATAGAGGTTTCCAAAAGATTCTAAAAAAGATACGGAAATAGAATTTGTAAGTAGAAAATCTGTAGATACTAACTGTATTTATACTTTCTGTCTGCGAAAGATCATTGTTTATTTCAGAATAATTATCAGAACCTGAAGAATAAGCGGTTGTTAGTATTTGCAAACTATGTCCTTTTTCAGCAAGTGTTTCTGCCCATTTTTTAAATACTAGTTCCGCACCGCCAACAGAAGGATGGTAGCGATGGGTTATAAAAAGTATTTTTTTCTTTAATATGACCTTTTTGTGCATAGTGTATCAAAGTTTTAGATTTTGTTTTTAATGATATTTACTAATTTTTTGCATTCAGATAGATTGGTATATTTTTTTGAGTGTTTTTTTGCGGCGTTTGAGTATAAATGATACTTTTTATCATTATCAAGCAATAGGTTGATGTTTTTTATCCATTCATCAATATTTCTATAATCTTTAATTAAAATTCCTTCTTTTCCGACAGATTCATTGAGTCCTCCTACATCACTCGCAATTGAAGGTATTCCGTTCAGTCCTGCTTCAACAGCAACTCTTCCAAATGCTTCTTGCCATACAGAAGGAATTAATAAAATCTTAGTTTTGTTATATACATTTCTCATATCAAGCTGTTTATCCATAAAGGTCACATTTTGGTATTTGGAAAATTCTTTTTTTACTTTGTCTAAAGGAAACCATCCTTCAACAACTAGAAAATTTACTTCTGGCATTCTCTTAACAATTTTTTTGAATATTTCCACTCCTTTTTGTTTGACTGGATTTATAAAGGTTACAAATTTTTTAGAATTATACTTGACTAAATAATTTCTTTTATCTATAGGTGGAGTAAGAATTGTGTGCGGATGATCTTTTAAAATTGGACGGAATCTATTTTTTAAAAAATTTGAGTAATATAAAATATGGATATTTTTATAAGGTTGAATAGATTTAATCATAGAAGGTGTATCGTCAGAATTGTCAACGATGTAGACAAAAATAGGGATATTGTTTTTATTTACTAGTTTATAGATTTTTTTGGCTTTTTTTGATTGAGAAATAATGATATCTGGCTTATTTTTTAGCAACTCATGCTTAAGTATTTCATATAGTTTGTTTTTAATCACAATATAACTTTTATAGTAATGCTTGAAAGAAATTCCCCAAAACGAATTTCTCTTTATAGAGAGAGGAAATAATTTAATATTATAATCTCTAATAGAGGGACGTATATTTATATACGATAGTTTTTCAAATTTAATTTTTTGTTGTTTTAAAATGTTCTCTAAATTTTTAAATTTAAAATACTCATAATTTGGTAGTATGCCAACAGAAATGCACTTACAATTGTAGCTTTGATCTAATATATTTAGCATCATGTGGCTACCCACTTCTGCGCCGCCTGTACACATTGGCCATGTGGTGATATCAGCTATAAAGAGTACTTTTATCTTTCCTCTTTTCGTTATGTGGTAATTCAATAGGTGTCGATTCTTCGAAACAGAAGATATTTTTCTCAAAGGAGGATTTAGTCCGAAGTAAAAAAGGGGCGAAAACTCATAGAGCTTCGTTCTTTTCTGCTCATTTTTAATCATATTCAATTTTTTACTACAGAAATAAAATCTTTTTATTATGAAATAATAATTGTAATTTTCTTATCTCTCATGAAATTGTGTATAATTCTAACAAATGAAAAAAAACAATACAAATAACAATATTTATATTCTTTTTATGAACGATGAGAAAAATCAGTTATGTGATTACGTTCAGCAGACAGCGAGAATTTTGTCGAAAAAACACTTTGTAATTATTGCTTATTATCTTGAATCATACTCGTTATTTTTTATACTAAAAAATCTAGGCAAATTTTTTAGTATGTTATTGAAGTGGAAAAGAATACTTCTTTCGGAAAAAGCAGGAGTATATGACTTAGAATTTATTTCTATTCTTCCTTTCCAGAGGTTAGAAAATATTTACAAACTAAATATGAAATTAATATGGTCTGAGCTCCAATTTGTCCTTTTCTTAAAAAAAACATTAAGTTTGAATTGGGAAAAAATAGTTTGTTGGATATTTCATCCGTCTGCAGGACCAATTGTCAGAAAAAATTCTAGAACGATTTGCTTATATGATTTTCTAGATTATTTCGAGTCGTGGCCTTCTGATAAAGAAGACCTAAAAGATCAAACAAACAGACTTATAAAGAAAGCTGATTTTGTTTTTGCAAATTCAAATAATCTTGCATTAACAAAAAGAGATATAAGAAAAGATATTGTTGAGGTTCCATGTGGATGTGCAGTTGACATATTTCCTTTAGATTTTTTTATGAAGAAAAAGCCTTTATTGCTGAACAATATTAATAGTCCGATTATGGGTTACATAGGACATATAGATTATAGAATTGACTTTAATTTGATCGAACATATTCTCAAAACAAACAAGGATATCAACCTTGTTTTTATTGGAAAAGTGTTAAATACATTTTTTGGAAACCAAACAAATTACAACAAAGACGTTTTACCCAATATGAAAAAACTTCAAAAATACCTAAATTTTCATCTGGTGTCAGAAGTAACTAAACAAGAACTAAAAAACTATCTTTATTATTTTGACATAGCCATAATTCCATATAATATCAGACATAAGTTTGTATATTACTCCAATCCAATGAAGTTTTATGAATATCTGGCAATGGATGTACCAGTAGTTTCTGTTCCTATTCCGTCGCTTCTTAAATATGAAATGCCAGTAGTAAGGTTTGGCAAGACGCATGAAGAATTTGACAAACACATAAAATATCTTATTAAACATCCAGAACTCGCAACAAAATACAAAACACAAATGAGAAAAATCGCGGAAGATAACAGCTGGGAGAAAAAAGTGGAAGAAATACAAAAACACATCTCTTTAAACTCATAAAGCTCAAAACTATATAAAAATCTATATTTAACTATGGCAATCCGCCAACCGATGGGGAGAAGTTCTCTTTCGATAGAATAGGGATAGAGTAATAAAATGTTATGTTTTATATTATAATTAACAGTAAAGAACGCAATAAAAAATAATTTTAATCTCATGCAAAGATTATTAGCATTCATACTACTATTATTAATTTCTCCGATTATGGCCTTTCTTTGCATGTTTGTTAAATTAAGTTCTAAAGGACCATTCGTTTTTAAACAAAAAAGAATAGGACAAGGTTTTAAGACCTTTACCATTTACAAAATTAGAACAATGGTAAAAAATGCAGAAACTCTTAAAAATAAAGTGGAGCATCTTAATCAGGCCGACGGGCCGGTTTTTAAAATCAGAGATGACCCAAGGTTTACTGGATTTGGAAGATTTCTCTCTCATACAGGCATGGATGAAATACTACAAATAATTAATATAATAAAAGGGGAGATGTCTTTTGTGGGCCCAAGACCTTTACCTGTTAAGGAGGCCGAGAAGGTTTCCAAAAAGTTTTATAAGCGTTTTTCTATTAAACCCGGTATAACTTCTTTGTGGATAATTAAGGGAGCGCATAATCTTTCTTTTGAGCAATGGATGATGTTAGATTTGGAATATATTGAAAAGAAATCTATTTTATTTGATATATATATCTTTTTGTCTACGGTGCTATTAATGCTGCAATGGACAAATAAGAAAATTATTGACATTTTTGTAAGCACAAAAAAATAAGGCTCCAAAACTAAACATGGTAGACGCGTATAAAATAACACAAAAATCAAAACTTAAAATTAAAAACAATGAAACACAATAAGTAAAAAGCAAAAAGAAAGCTATAAAATTAATACTACAGATTTTTTAAATATTGCATAGAATCAGTTTGATAAGTATAATAACTTCGCTAATGGGTGGGCATAAAATAGAGAATTATCTACAACTTTTGGAAGTATTTATAATTCGTGAACTTAAATCGAGATATAAAGCATCAATTTTAGGCTTTTTGTGGATTATTTTGTACCCTTTGATAACTGCAATTATTTTAAACTTTATCTTTGGACAATTTATCAGAATCAATACCAGTAACATTCCTTACTTTCTTTTTGTCCTATCGGGTCTTGTTATTTGGAATTCCTTCCAACAAAGCATAAACCTTTCTAAGGATTCTTTAATTTGGAATAGAGAGCTAATTGTAAAATCTTCATTTCCAAAAGATGTTCTTCCGTTATCCTACGTTTTGTCAAAAATTCCGGATTTTATTATTAATCTATTAATTTTATTGTTTTTTTGTCTTTTAAGTGGATTAGAATTAAATATTACCTTATTATTCATCCCGTTTTTCATGATTCCATTATTTTTATTTACAGCCGCGATCTCTCTTTTGGTGTCTTTTACCAATGCCATTTTTCGTGATTTTGGCCGCATAACCGAGTTTTTGCTCATGATACTATTCTATATTACCCCGGTTGTGTACCCTGCAAGTTTTATTCCTGAAAAATATAGAATTATTGTTTTATTAAATCCTCTTGCTGTTCTTATTGATTCATTCCGTGAATTATTGTTCCACAACAAAGTACAATTTGAGTTTTTTCTGCCGGTAATATTAATGAGTTGTTTTATTTTCGCTTTTTCTTTATTTCTTTTTAAGAAATTTGAAAATAAGATACCCGATTTAATATGAGAGAACCAGCTGTGCTTTTGAAAAATATAACAAAAAGATATTACCTTGAAAAACCAAGAACATTCAAGAAATGGTTTAATACTTTTTTTTCACCCTTTTCGAAGTTGACAGTAATAGATAATTTTTCCTTGAATGTTTATGAAGGGGAGTTTGTTTTAATTACAGGTCCAAACGGATGCGGAAAAACCACTCTTTTGAAATTGATAGCAGGAATAATAAAATCGGATAAAGGGATAATAAAAACATACGGCAGAGTGGTTCCTTTAATAGAGCTTGGTGCGGGATTTAATAATGAGCTTACCGGCCAGGAGAATGCCGTAATTAACGCTACTATTTTGGGAGTTGAAAAGAAAAAAATTAAAAAAATTATGCCCAAGATTATTAATTTTTCAGGTCTTAAAGATTTTATTGACACTCCCGTTAAGAGATATTCAAGTGGCATGATTTCCCGTCTTGCATTTTCTATTGCAATATATTCAGAACCGGACATTTTACTTTTGGATGAAATATTCGCAGTTGGGGACGAGGAATTTAGAAAAAAATCATTAAATCAGTTAGAAGTATTTAAAAAGAAGGGAGTTACAATAATTTTATGCTCTCACTACGATTTTAAAATGCAACTTATTGATAGATTTATTAAGTTGAGCAATCTACATGCAAGAAGATAATTATGATAATAAGGTATAATCTGTGCTTATTTTTGTAAAATGCATAAACTTGAATGAGATAATATAATTGTCATTTTATTTTTTTTTTCCATATTTTGAAATAATTTTTGAGGATTAAACCACGGAAGTCTTGAATTACTGTCAACTTTTTTGAAACCGTGAAGTATCATAAGTCCTTGTTTCTCCAGTTTTGGCCAGAAAAGCTCAAAATCACTCCTAACGTTCTTATCTGAACGGTCTCCATTTATATAAATGTATTGATATTTATATTGGTATTTATTAACAAATTGCTCTGTTGTTGTTAGATAAGTAGTCATATACTTATTAATATCTAAAAAAGAGAAATGTTTGTTTGGATCAACCATTTTCCACCAACTTATACCAGGCCAGTAGTTTAGGTTTTCGAACTCATAGCCTACATCAATAAAATCTACACAACCAAAATTGTTTTCTTGGCAAGCCAAAGAACAAATGGAAGGAATAAATCCCTTTTGAGATCCAACGCAAAGTATACGTTTTGGCTTACAATTTAAAATTAAGGCATAATGGATAAATCCTAGACCTAGATTGCCACTGTTTATATCAGTTGGATATTTTTCATCACATCCATAATGTTCAATTAGTTTTTTAGTTATACCTCGTACAAAAACAATAGATCTTTTGTTTCCTAATATTTTTTTGCTTAACAAACTATTTGCCAAAAACATTTCGATCTTATCTTTTAAATATAAATTAATATGCAACCTAAATATTTTCATATAATATTAAGATTATGGTTTTTTTCTTTTCTATTTATCCATGCATCAAAGCCATGTTTTTTAACAAATATTTGTCTATTTTCTTCTAATAGCTTAGGGTAGTCGAATTTATTTTTAGTAAAAGTACTTCTATGATAATGATGGACATATGCATCTTGTCTTAAGATTATTTTGTAGCCTGCTTTAATTGTTCTATAGCAGTAATCATTGTCATCAAATAATCCAATATTGTAAGCTTCATCTAATTTCCCTATTTTTTTAATTAGGCTAGTTTTGATACCTACACAAAAAAATTCTAAAAAATCTGTATTTTTTTCACTTTTATTGGACTCTTCTTTTAATTGACTTACGAAGCTTTCCAGGCTATCTTTAATCTGAAAATATTCAATTTTACTATTTATCATCTTTTGTGCTTTTTGTAAACTAGGCCAGTATTCTGGAGAAGACATTGGTCCAACAATTCCCACAGATTTTTTTTTGAGAGTTTTTAATAATTTAATGTCCCAATAGCTTGTAACGATCGTATCATTATTTAAAATAAAGAAATAATCAATTCCTAGATCTAGAATGATGTCTATGCCTTTATTTATTGCTTTTACAAAACCCAGGGGTTTTTCTGTTTTGTAAAGCTTATATGAAAAACTGTTTTCTTCTAAAAATCCATTTACTTTTTTTGTTTCCTTATTTGATGAGCCATTGTCAATAATGATAATTAGTAAATTTTTTATTTTTGACGAAGATTTAATACTGTCAAGAAGATTGATTGTCATCCATGAAAGATTATAAACTGGAATTATTATAGCTACAGTACTCATCTTTTGTCAGATAGTTTGTTCATTTAAAGCATAAATCTCAGCACGAGTGACCTAAGGGATCTTTTTTTGCAAAATAGAAAGCAATAATAAAACCTCTTATTATATAAAATAATTCTTTCACATCGTAATAAAAATCTTTAAGGGATATTTTTTTAAATTCTAAAACCGAATTCAAATAAATTTTTACCTTTTCTTTTAAAGACTTAATGTTTTTTGATATTATGTCATTGGCAAAATTATGACCTTTTAAAGCAAGATATCCATAACAGGCTACCTCGCCACATTTATACCCGAGTAATTTTTTGCGAAAATCGTCTTTTGAGAGCAAATTATTATGAAAAATTATAACTTTAGGATTATACATAATTTTATATCCAAAGACTAATGTTCTTAATAAGAAATTTGCATCTTCTGCGGCACAACCCACAGATCCTGGTCCTAACCATTCTTTGAAATATCCGATCTTTTCAAAAACCTTTTTTTTAAAAGCCATGTTATTTCCAAAGCCAATACTTGTTGCATGATAAGATGCTTTATTAATGATTCTCCCGTTTTTGTAATTAAATATCGCTGGGCAAAATATATCTATATCCTTTCTTTGATTATAAGGAAGACTTTTACCTGTAACGCCAGTAATATGTTTACTTTTAAATGAATTATTAATTTCTTTCAACCAGTTTTTATCAACTATACAATCATCATCCGTAAATACAAGAATTTTACCTAAAGCATTTTTTATAGCCAAATTTAAAGCCTTTGATTTATTTTTGTAATTAACTGTTATATATTTTATTTTTCTTGATTTTAATTTATTAATTTCTTTTTTTGTTTGATAATCATTGCTTTGGTCAATTACTACTATTTCATAGCTATAGAAATGATTGGAAATAATTGATCTTAAACAGAGTTTGATTTTATTTGGGCGATTATATGTGGCGATTATTACTGAGATTTTCATTTAAAGAGAATGCTCCAAGTTTGAATTGCTCTTTTTAGTTTTTCAAAATATTCCCCTTTTGGGAACTTTGTTTTGTTTATTAATTCTAAATAACATTCTTTAAGATTTGTAGATTTTAAGTTTATTCTTTGTACAGCTTTATATAGAAGTTCATTCATTTCTATTCCTTTGCCTCTTTTTGCAGGTTTTTAAATGGGTCCGATGCTTTTTTATGTTCTACAAAAGGCGAACCGTTGATGGCAGACAAACTTAAATAATCTAAAATTTCTCTTTTAAAAGCAGACTTCATTTATTTGAGCACAAATCTTTGATAATTTTCGCGACTTATTAATTCAAATAGACTTTGAGGATACGCTTGAAGAAAAGTAGTTGGTCTTGTAATCTTTTTGCTGCTCCATTTTAATTCAAATGCAGATAATTTTCCCTGTTTTTCTTCTAAATAATCAATTTCTTGTTTT
The DNA here is from genome assembly GCA_001782015.1 of Candidatus Levybacteria bacterium RIFCSPHIGHO2_01_FULL_36_15. Lineage (GTDB taxonomy): Bacteria > Patescibacteriota > Microgenomatia > Levybacterales > GWA1-39-11 > 2-01-FULL-36-15. The sequence goes on along the minus strand of MFNJ01000024.1, from coordinate 2,393 downwards.
TGGTGTGTTCTCCAAAAATAAATATTTGCGTCAATACCTTGATTATTATTGAGTTTCACCCTTTCGCTTATAAGGAAATTTTCCCACAGATTACCAACGTCTTGCCTTAATTGTAGCTCATTAAAATTATTAATGAGCGCGTTTCTTATTCCAGTATCAAAAAAATAAATTTTTCTAAGTTTAGTCAGTTCTTTTCTTAAATTTCTGCTATAAGGTTTGACTCTAAAAATAACAAATGCTTTTTCAAGAAGGTCAATATAACGAGCAACAGTTTTTTTATTTATTCCGACAAGACTAGATAACTCATTATACGAGACTAAGTTGCCAATTTGTAAAGCAAGAGCTTCTAATAGCTTTTCCAGAATTTCGGGATTTTTAATTTGTTCAAACTGCAAAAGGTCTTTGTATAAGTAGCTTTTTGTTATCTCTTTAATCGTTGTTTCCGCTCCAGCTTCATTTAAAACTATATCAGGATACATTCCAAACAGGATCCTTCTTTCTAGAAGCCTATTCATTTCTAATTCGGTATACATTGTTCTAATCTCTTCTGAAGAAAAAGGATAAAGAAGGAATTCATATTTCCTTCCCGTTAAAGGCTCGACAATTTTATTTGAGAGGTCAAAAGAAGAAGACCCAGTAGCAACTACTTGAATCTGAGGATAATTATCAACAAGTAGCTTTAAAGTTAAACCGATATTTCTTACTCTTTGTGCTTCATCTATAAAAACTATCTTTTTGTCTCCAATTACTATTTTAAGCTCCGTAGAAGTAACATCCGTAAAAGAATCTCTGATATCGGGTTCATCGCAGTTAAAATATATAGATTCATTTAAATATTCTTTCTGAATCTCCTTGATAAGAGTGGTTTTCCCTACCTGTCTTGCGCCATAAATAATGATCGCCTTTCCTCCAAACATCTTGTTTTGTATTTGAGGCTGAATAGCTCTTTTAATAACCATATTCATATTATTTAGGGTACTAGAGTAGCCTAATTATATATAATTTAGGGCACTTGTCAAGTACTAAAAGAATTTTATCCATACCTTTATAGCTTCTTTAGTTTTTTTAAATAGTCTTTTTTGGGGAAATCTATTTTTTTCTATCATCTCCAGATAACTATCCTTAAAATTATCTGATTAATTTTACTTTATTTTCAAGTATTTTACTACCGAGTTGCTGAAATGTTTTGTAATTTCTAGTATAATATAACTGTGAATATAAAACGCGTATGGTACTCAACTAAAAGCGATCTGACATCACCAGATACAGTTCATCAGATATTAATGTTTGGTACTCTTGAAGAGATTAAATTTCTTAAAAAAACAATCGGAGAAAATATATTAAAAAAAATTTTTCTCGCTTATCCCAAAAAAATATACACAGCCTCTGCTCTTAATTTTATTAAAAACTTTATACTACATATAAGAGTTTCCATAGATGAACACAGGTATCTTAAATTTACACCTCGATATATTGGACAATAAAAGACAGGAATTATTACAAAAACTGCTTCCTGTTCTAGGAGATTTTGTATTGGGCGGAGGAACTGCGCTTGCTTTACAGCTTAAACATCGTAAATCATTTGACTTTGATTTTTTTAGTTCTTCTCGAATTCCCAAAAGACTGCTTGAAAAGTTATCGCAGAATGTAACAATAAAAAATGTTGTTATTGATACATCTGACGAGTTAACTTTTTTTACAACAGATGACATAAAAATTACTTTTCTTTATTATCCTTTCAAGCAACATTTTAAAATTATGGAACTAGAAAATGGACTTTGTATTTTTTCAATTCAAGAGATTGCTCTTCAAAAAGCGTATACCATCGGAAGGCGTGGAGAGTATAGAGATTATTTTGATTTATACACTATTTTGAAAAATAATTATATGGAGATAGGCGAGCTTATTTCTCTAGCAAAGGAAATATACGGAAGTGTATTTGATAAAAAACTATTTTTAGAACAATTGGTATATTTTGGTGATTTGTCAAACTTTGACATTATTCCGGTTTCAGGAAAAATATTACCTAAAATAGAAGACATTAAGCAATATTTTGAAGAATTAGCGCGAAAACTTATTTAAGATTGTGGCATATACTCATGTTAATTATAGCTAATTATTCCTAAATAACTTTACCCAAATTTCCATTGCTTTTTTCAGTTTTTTAAAATATTCCCCTTTAGGAAAAACTACTTTTTCTACTAATTCTATATAACAATCCGTGAAGTTTTTTGATTCCAGCCTTACTTCTCGAACTTTCTTATATAGAGTCTCGTTAGCTTCTATTCCCTTTGCCTCTTTTTGCAGGTTTTTAAATGGGTCTGATGCTTTTTTGTGCTCTACAAAAGGTGAACCGTTGATGGCAGCAAAACCCAAGTGATCTATAATTTTTT